>NZ_JAUBRN010000023.1:0-95888 GCF_036701875.1 Microcoleus sp. MON1_C5
AGCCGATCGAATTGGCAAAACCTACAGCTAGTATGCGTTCGAGTTCCACGGAACTACCCCGCAGGGGGTAAGTTCCGTTTACCGCAGATGAGGGCAGATTAACACAGATTAACGCCGATGAATTATATAAATTTCGGTTGCATCGGCGCATTGCAAAAAATAGCGAAGCATTCGAGTTGAAAATCTTGGCTTTTAGCCGTAAATCTTCCCCCGAATGCTTTTTTTTAACTGGAACCTTACACAGGTTTTCTACTTAGATTTAGAAGGTGCCGCACTCGGTTTTGCTTGCGCTGCATTTGGTTTAGGTGGCGCTGCATTCGGTTTCGACTCCGCCTTATTGTTCCCTGTTTTACCAGTAACTTGCTGTGTCAAAACTTCCATAGCTTTCGCGTACTGCGGATCTGCCGTTGTAGCGATTTTATCGCGATCGCGCCTCAATTCCTGTTTTTGAGCCTCGGTGAGTTCTACCTTAAAATCCGGTTCAATCCCGGCCTTGTTGATATCAGTGCCCTTGGGAGTAAAATACTTGGCAATTGTCACTGCCAAACCGGCACCATTTCCCACGCCGCGTACTGACTGAACTAAACCTTTACCAAACGTCTTTGTTCCCACCAAAACCGCGCGCTTGTTGTCTTGCAAAGCACCGGATAGAATCTCGCTAGCACTTGCTGAACCGCCGTCTACCAGTACAACTAACGGTTTGTCTGTGAGCTCTGCCTTATTTGCAGTTTGTTTATCGGCCTCACCTACTCGATCGACCGTCGAGACGATCGTACCTTCTTTGAGCCACATCCGAGCAATTTCAATACTTCCGTACAGCAACCCGCCTGGATTGGAACGCAAGTCTAAAATATAGCCCGTTACCTTTTTCTGTTCCAAATCCTTAATTGCCGTTCGCATTTCCGATGCAGCATTCGCACTGAACTGATTTAAGCGAATATAGCCGACTTCTCCGATCGGACTTTTCTGCACCGACTTCCGCACGGGATGAATTTCAATTTTAGCGCGTTTCAGCTTAAATTCTAATTCCTTGCTTCCCCGCAAAATCGTCAGCGTCACCTCAGTATTAGCCTGGCCGCGAATCAAACTTACCGCTTGATTCGTATCCATGCCTTCTGTGCTCTTGCCGTCAATCTTAGTAATGATATCTTTTGCCAGAATACCAGCAGTAAAAGCAGGGGTATCTTCGATCGGCGAAATCACCACCAACTTCTTAGTTTCCTCATCTTGAGTCAACTGAATCCCAACTCCTGTCAGTTCCCCAGAAGTTTCAACCTGCATATTCTGGAACTCTTTAGGGTCCATAAACCGCGTATAAGGATCGTCCAGCTTTTTCAGCATTTCCCGAATTGCTTTGTAAGCTTCCTCGTCGCTGGTATAGGTCCGATTCAAATAATCATTCCGCACCGCTTTCCAGTCAACCTGGTTAAAAGTGCCATCTACATAACTTTTGTCAATAATCTGCCAAACTTCATCAACCAACTCTTTAGGGCTTCCCCGAAAAGAAGCCAGAGATTTAGAACTGCAACCAGTGTTCGCAAGAGTTACAGCAGTGAGTACCACCGCTGCTGCACTTAGAACAAGCCCTCGTTTTGTTATAACCATTTGTCTGACGCGCGGGAGGAAAAGAGTTCAGAATAATTACGCTCAATCTAACACAGGCAAGGCCCGCTCGCGTTTGGCGTACATATATTATTCCACTTTGGCGACTTCTATTCAGGGGCCCGTGAGGGTGCCCACCGTGAATAGAACTCTCACTCTTTGTGGAACAGGCCTTGCAGCTTCTGACAAAGGTGCTCTTCAGTCGGTTTAAACCGACTTCAGCTATGAGACAGGGGTTTCAACCCCTGTCGGACTGTCGGACTGTCGGACTGTCGAACTCTAACAACAGAGAAAGAATCGGCTAAGGATCGACCCAGCGATCGTCCGATTTAATCAAATCAATCAATTCTTGTACACCTCGGTCTTCCGGCACTTTCTTAATTTCTTCCCGGCCCCGGTACAGCGAAATATAACCCGGTTGCTTCCCGACATAGCCGTAATCAGCATCAGCCATTTCTCCCGGGCCATTGACAATACACCCCATTACTGCTATGTCCAAACCCGTGAGATGCTTCGTCGCCTCTCTCACTTTGTGTAACACTTCCTCTAAATTAAACAAAGTGCGACCGCAGGAAGGACAAGCGACATACTCAACCATCGTTTTCCGCAGTCCCAAGGCTTGCAGAATGCTGTAGCAGACGGGAATCTCCTTTTCTGGGGCCTCTGTCAGCGAGACGCGGATGGTGTCGCCGATGCCGTCAGCTAACAAAGGTGCGAGGCCTGCGGTGGATTTGATGCGGCCGTATTCGCCGTCTCCTGCTTCCGTGACGCCGAGATGCAGCGGGTAATCCATGCCGAGTTCGTCCATCCGGTGCACCATCAAGCGGTAAGCAGCAACCATCACGGGTGCGCGGGACGCTTTCAGGGAAAGTACAATATTTCGGAAGTCTAGGGATTCGCAAATTTTGATGAATTCCAGGGCCGATTCTACCATGCCTTCGGGCGTGTCGCCGTAGGTAAAAAGCATCCGTTCGGCGAGGGAACCGTGATTAACGCCGATTCGCAAAGCTTTGCCTTGGTCGCGCAGGGAAATCACCAGAGGTTCCAGGGTTTCGCGGATTTTTTCGCCAATTTCCGCGAATTCGCTGTCGGTGTATTCACTTCTGTCGGCTTTCGGCTTCTCGAACACGTAAAGCCCGGGATTGATCCTCACTTTGTCTACGTGTTTGGCAACTTCGAGGGCAATTTTCATGCCGTTGTGGTGGACATCGGCCACGAGAGGAACTGGTTGGTAGGTGGCGTGCAGTTTTTGCTTGATTTCGGCTAAAGCTTTGGCGTGGGCCATGCTGGGCACGGTGACGCGGACGATTTCGCAGCCTATCTCGTGCAAGCGCCGAATTCCGGCGACTGAACCGTCGATGTCGAGGGTGTCTTCGTTAATCATCGACTGTACGACGACGGGGTTGCCGCCGCCGATGGTGACGCTACCGACTTTGACGGGTCGGGTTTTGCGGCGTTTGATGGTGGTGTCGAAGATGGGTTGGCTAGATGCGCTTTTAGTGGGGTTCGGCAGAGTTTGCATAACTGGTTGCGAGTGTTCTGTAATTAGAGTTTATAAAATTGTGTCTGCTGTTTTTTAGGTTTGCACAGAAAGGGTCTGTTTGGGCAAAGAGGTTTTGGGATTTAGGATTTTTGATAGAAGTACGATCGAACTTGTAACTCACATTATGTATGTTTGGGCGATCGGGCGATCGTTTTTTTAGTATTAAAATTTAACATTCCGGGCGGCCAGGATACCCACTCCACAGATGAATCCGGGGGCTTGTTTAACAGTTGATAAATTTCAGGTAGAATATAAAATTATCGTGGGCGATCGCATCTAGCAAAATTATCTCGATAGTTTGGAGTCTTAAACACTTATGCCAGATGAAACGATTTGGATTGTGACCGCCAATACTTCGGATGAGTCTCCTGATGCACCTGATTCTGACGGTGCGAAGAATGGGGGACATATAGGCGTGGATTGGAGTGATGCTTGGGACGCGCAGCCAAATGAGCCGACCCAAAAGCAGGCGGCAAAAGCGGTTGATAGCTTGCGATTTCACAATGTCAGTATCAAGAAATTAGAAAAAGAATTGGTTGACTTCATGCAAACGGTAGATCAAATGTTCAGCCGTGCGGATGCGGAAGCTGACATGAAATCGATCGAGTTATCTGAAATTGAGTTATCCGCTGCGATTAACGCCGAGGGTTCTTTCAGTTTAGTCGGCCTGGGGGCGAAAGTTGCAGATACAAGAACTGTATTGTTGAGATTTAAACGCAAGTCTTAAGGTGAGATGGGAAAAAATTTAGCCATATCAATTGGCATCAATGCCTATGATTTCCTAACTCCGCTGAAATATGCCAAGCGGGATGCAGAGTTAATGCGTGAATTCTTTCGCGTTCGCGGGGGGTTTGAGAAAGTTCTTTTATTCTCAGAGGACTCTCCTGATATTAAAGGTAAACCAAGTCGTCCTTCTTTTATCAATCTGAAACGAGTTTTGAGGACGATGTTTGAAAAACCTTTTTTGGGGGATGGAGATAACTTTTGGTTTTTCTTCAGCGGTCACGGAATGCCCCATAACGGCTCTGATTATTTGATGCCGTGCGATGGCGATCCGGGAGATATTGAGAATACGGCAATTTCGATTAATTTCGTGACTGAACGCCTGCGCCGCTGCGGTGCTGATAATGTTATTTTGATTCTGGATGCTTGTCGGGATCAAGGGAGTAAATCGGGAGAAGGAATCGGCAATCAAGCCACTGAAGTTGCGCGACAAAAAGGAGTTATTACCTTTTTTTCTTGCAGTCCTAATGAATTGTCCTATGAAATTGAAGATTTACAGCAGGGTATTTTTACAAAAGCACTGCTTGAGGGGTTGGGCGTTCAAGGTAAATGTGCAACTGTTGAGCGATTAGATCATTATTTGAACTCACGAGTTCCTGAACTGATCCGGCAATACAAAAGCAAAAAAGTGCGACAAACACCTTACGTTATTGCAGAGCCGATCGCGAAGTCGCACTTAATTATTTGCCCGCAATATGCAACTTTATATGATGTTGCTAAAATGAAAGTTGATGCTTATTCTGCGGAAGTAAACAAAGATTTTGAGCTGGCTGAACAGTGGTGGATTCGCGTATTAGCAGCATCTCCGGGCGATATAGATGCTATTAATGGAATTAAAAGAATTGTTGTGTCAAGGAGAGAAAATGAGGTATCGTCTCAAGATAATTCTGTTAGTGGCAGCGTTGAAAAGCCATCGCAATCTCCATTGTCTTCAAAATCTACACCTGTAGCGAACACTACTCGTACTGAGGCTGATATTCCTCTCAAATCTGAGCGGGGAGTAGACTATACAAATCTGCGCGATCTACTCGCTGCCCGAAGGTGGAAAGAAGCGGATAGGGAAACGCTGAGACTGATTTTGAAGGCGGCGGGTAGGGAGAAAGAAGGATTGTTGGACACAAAAAGTATTGAAAAATTTCCCTGCGAGGAATTGAGTACCATTGACAAACTTTGGGTAAAGTATTCTAACGGTCACTTCGGCTTTAGCGTAAATAAACGCATTTATCAAAGTCTAGGGGGAACCACTCAACATAATACGGAAATATGGGAGAAGTTTGGTGATACGGTGGGCTGGCGAAAAAACGGTCAATGGCTGTACTACGACGACCTTACTTTCTCAGACAAGAATACGGCGCCAGGACACCTTCCTGTGTCTGTTCTGGCGGGGGAGGGAAAGTCTCTACAGCATTGGATGTTGTACTCGTCTAGTAATTTGTGTTGGTGGTTCTGTTGGTTGGAGTGAGTGTCTCTTCTCTCGCGTCGAGACTTGCAAGGTGTAACATCTAAAGGTTTCACAACTTTGTTAACTACGGGTAGATTAAAGCCACTCGAATAAAATGTTAGAAAAAGGTGCAATAAGTGGCAGACCCTTCAATCCCTCAAAAGCTGGCGGAAAGATTCTCAAGTTATCTAATCAAAATGTTAAAATTACTGAGAAAGGCGTTGGCTTAGTTGAAGCTCATGTTCGCAGATTTAATCCAGTTGGTGAAACTGAGCTAAGAATGGTTGAAAGGTTAAGAGGTATCACCACCCAAACCCTTGTAGCTGAGCCTGTTGATTTACGCTTTTATACTCACGAGTTACGCGAGTATCTCAGGTATAAAAAGCTTGGCTACCCAACGGGACAACCCGCTGACCCGGATCAGGCTTATGAACTCTGGAACAATGCTCACACAGCTACTCTGGAAGATTATAAATTAAAAGAAGGATTCGGCGTTTTATTTCATCCGAGCGTAGAGGAATTTTGATGAAAAACCTAACTCAATTAACCCAGCTTGAATTAGTGCTGCTGGAATTAGTAGCTAAAGGTCAAGGAAAGTGGAGTTGGTACGAACTCGCGAATGCACTTTCCCGTCGAGATGTACCGCGAGAACCTGACATGATGGTTGTCTTAAAAAAACTGGCTGCTGATGGCTTGGTTAAACGATATGTAGAAACTAATTCGCCTCGCGACAGATGGGAATTGACGCCAAAAGGGTCTATGGTGTTGGCAAGCCCAAAAGCAGATAGTCAAAGCAGAATTAGAATTTATTTAATTCCCCTCCGGAAATCAGAAAGTAAATCTTTTGCTTTTGTTGCCCGAGGTACCCAGATGCCTAGCAACAGGAACAACAATCGAGATTTCATTCCCCTCCGGAAATCAGAAAGCAATTCTTCTGATTATTTTACCAGAGTTGCCCCGATGCCTAGGAACAGGAACAACAATCGAGGAAGTAGAACAGCAAATTAAAGCAGCAATAGTTTTTCATTTAGAAGAGTTGCGTCAATCTTCTTCGTCTATTCCTGAAGCCAGGACTTTATGCAAATATGTTGAGGTTTAACGTAATGAAAACTATCAATTAGTATTTGGATGGTGTTTTAGAAGTTATTGCAGGCAAGATTCGATCGCACTTTCCCATCATCCATCAAAAATCAAGGCGCGATCGCACTTCACTCCAGAAATCTCTCTCGCGGATGATGCGATCGCCCCTCCTCCCCAGCAAAACTAAAAAATGTACTGGCAAATCCCTTCACCGACCCAGGCTCAGCAGTTAAATAATCTGAGGTTTTCCATTGGACGATCGTACAAACCCACCAACCACGGCTGTTAACAACCGCCGACCTCTAATTATCGCAGGAATTCTCCTCGGTATCGGTCAATCAGGCTTTTTTGACGGCATTGTGCTGCACCAACTCCTCCAGTGGCACCATATGTTTAGCAGCGTTAAAACCGATGCTACCGTTGCTGGTTTAGAATTGAATACCCTCGGAGATGGATTGTTTCACGCTGCGGATTGGTTGGTAACAATGGCGGGAATCTTCTGTTTGTGGGGTGCTGTGAAGCGCAAAGATGTTCCTTTGTCAACTCAAACTTTTTTAGGTTCCATATTAATTGGTGCTGGATTGTTTGACTTTGTTGAAGGCATTGTTGACCATCAAATTTTGGGAATCCACCACGTCAAACCCGGTATCAACGAGTTAGCTTGGGATTTAGGATTTCTCGCTCTTGGAGTTAGTTTAGCGCTGTTAGGTTGGATGCTTGTACAGAGGGAAGTTCCCGCCGATACTAAAGTTTAAATGAATGCAGAGATTGGGAATTTTACCAAATCCGCGTTACAAATCCCCGACTCTCTTTTTAACTCATCAGTTCATCCCGCCGACTCCAACCACGCGATCAAATCCTCTTTACTCCTAAAATCCAACAAAGCTTCTCCCAAATCATCTAACTGTTCCGCAGATAACCCCTGGATGCGAGTTTGAACTTCCTGTGTAACCTCACCCACCCGCCGCACTATCTGACGCATAATTAATCCTATTTCCCCCTCAATTTTACCCCTTTCAATTCCCTGTTGTAGACCAATTTCTATCCCTTTCATCACAGACCCAATTTGGTCTTGAATAAACATTTCTCGTTTGTCTACATCATTCAATTCGTCTAGTGTCAAATTTGCTCTGTTGGCAATTTCCAGCGCGGTATTAATCTCTTCAACAGACCCCAATGTATCTGGTACTGCTTCCAAAGAGGGCGCGTTTTTCATAAAGTAGATCCATTTTTCCGGCAGATTTTCGAGTTCATTCAATTCTTTTTTAAATTTCGGTAACTCGACAAACACTAATTTTAACTCGCAGTTGGGATAGACGAATTTCTCTTCTGTTTCTGTGAATTCAAAGTTAGAGATTAGTTTTTCGGTGTTTTCAAATAAGATAAAGTCGGTGATGGTTAAAGCAATGACTGGATTTAACTTTAAATAACCTTCTCCGGCTTTGAGTTGAGTAGAATAGGTTTTGGCTGCATTGTACACTACCCGTTTTTCAAAGGCGGCGACGTTGAGTACCTGCATTTCCACAATCACGGTTTTGTTACCGGTAATCTTGGCTTTGACATCCAGGTAAGTGTCTTTCAATCCTGTAACGCTTCCTGCTGAATAAGGGTCAATTATTTCTAATTCTTGGATGGTTGGTTCTCCGTTATACAGCATTGCATTTAGGAAGCTGATGAGAATTTCTGGATGTTCGGAAGAAGCGAATATTTTTTTGAATGCAAAATCTGTTTTGGGACTGATGAAGCGCATATATTTTATAGGAATTTTTTTATGAACCGCAGAGGGCGCTGAGGACACAGAGGAGAAGAAAAGAGAGGAAGATGGATATTGACAAATATGGGAAGGGTTGGGTTTTGTTCTCTCCACCCAACCTATTATCTGAATGCTTTTATCAGCCTGTGGCTTCAGTAGTAGTTGCAGGTGACATAACTAGCTTTCCAGCTATGTCCATCGTCGCAAGCTTCAGCACTTCATTAAAAGCTAAACCCCGAATTTTGAGTTCCCACCGAATGCCTTTTGCTTTCATTCGTTTGGCTTTCCGCATATCGACATCAGCAGCTTTTTGATTCAAGAGCAAATATTTCATTGCTGCTGTAGCTTCTACTTTTGTGGGAAATGCAATATAGGTGATAAATCCGCCGTCCCAATGATTGGCGTTGCGGACACTGCTGATAGTCGCAACTCTCGGACTAAAGCGGTTCCAGTAAAAGTCGCTGTAGCCGATCGACTGTGTATTGACTTGGAGTTTGTTTGCCATCTGACTTAACTCCTCTAACCTTGTGTGCGGGGTTGGCAGCAGGGCTTTAATTCTGCTATTTATATTATAGCATTGGGAAGTGGGAATTGGGAGCGAATCCTGGCTGTTGTTTTACCTCCCAGACTGCTTCTGTGAAGTCGGGAAAGTAAAATATCCCCAATACCTTTAGTTCTTTTTTGTCTCGAATACAACTGCCTCAAAAAGCTCTACAAGCTTTAAGTCTGAATAAACCGATAAATACAAATACTTTTCCAGTTTCTGCCGATTTCTAGGTAAGAATAAACCTAAGCCTGATAAGCTTTTATACTTATGCCTAATTCTTGAGTCCAGTAATTCACCATTCTGTTGCACTCTCTGAATGAGAAAATTATTTAAAAATAACAAGAAATCGTTACAAGCTGACGGACTTGCACCTGATAATTGGGTAAGTTTTTGTAAAAAATTTGCGAAATCAACAAAGGTTTCTCCAAAGCTACGATAAACTACTACAGTAGTGTTATTGGAAAAATTGACTTCAGGTCCTAAAATTGAGGATATAAAAACTTTCACTGGCGCAATATCTGCTTGCAAAATAGAATCAATCACAACATTAACTTTTTCGGCAAAGTAGCGGAAATAATGATTGTTAGTTAATGTCAAACTATGGTACATATCAGGCGGTTCATAATCCATCATCTTTTTAGCTAGCTGAGAACCATCAATGTCTGGATCATCGCTCAAATGGCTTAACAATTGCTCATAATAGTAATTTGGCACTCCAAGTGGCAGTTGAGAGGAAAGCGTATACTTAGCAGTATTTTGGAAGGTATGGTGTACTTCAATATTTCCTTTATGACAATTTTGGAAAAATAATAATTCTAGATTTCCCTTTACAGAGCGGTTAAAATTCAATATAATTTGATTTATTTTTTGAAGATTCATCCATCTAATTTCTGAAATTAAAGGGGACGTGGGATGTTCGTCGGGGCTGATTTCCATAAGCGTTCCACCATGACCTAAAAACACAATAGCCCAGCGTTTGGCTTGAAATTGAGATTGTGCCCAAGTCAGATACTCACTCAAGACTTCTGCACTACTACTATCTACTGTTTCTAAGTATTGCGTATCAACTTTACCTTGGCTAATGATGCTTCTAGAAACTTGTGCTGATCCGCTAAAGTCTGATTGTACTACTACTAAAACTTTGTCACTTTTTACACCTTTACTTAGCATTTGAATAATTGGTTGCCCGAATCTTGAGAGATTATTGTCATAGGGCATCCAGTATAGTAATATCCAGTCATAATGATTTTTGACCGTACTTCCAAGCATATATTGGTCTCCCGAGTAATATATTGTCCCTATTAAAGAACTCATGCTTACTGTTACCAATTTGAGTGCTTCTCTCCTTTTCACTTTTTCGACTCCTGATTGAGGATGTTCAGCTTTTTTTAGACTGTATTTTTTGCTAACTAAAACCTCAATTCATATTCAGCAGTGACGCGGTTGTCTCCTTGAAAATTACTCGAACCCCTGAGTAAAATTTTATCGCTCACTCGATAGCGCACAGTAAATTCAGTCGGTTGATTTGCTGACAAAACTCGGATGATTGATGCAGAAATATTGCGCGTGATGTCAAACCCCACTTCTAAACCTAAACCGAGAGAACCCGCACCAGAACTGGAACTAGCAGTTTGTGCTTCGTTGCCTCTAATCCGAGTGGGAAATAAGCGAAATTCGCTCAATCCTGTGGCGTTAGTAATGGCAGATTGAAGGTTGTTCAATAAACCCGCACCCGCTAAATTTGCGATCGCCAGCGTACTGTCTCCCTGTCCCAAAGTCTGCACGAAACTGCCGCCCAAGAGCGCTACAATCTCTGTTTCCGATCGACTCGGAGAACTCCTCAACTCCAGACTTTCCGCCAACTGAGAAGCTCTTCCCTGCACTAACGCTTGAACTCGGACACTCCGCACATTGCCGAAACTTGTCGGTTCGTCTGCGATTTCAGAGGCTACAGATGTGCCGGGAGTGCGGAACCGCGTTACTTCCTGCACCGAAGTTGCTAATCTCACATCCAGCGTCGGATCGAGTCCTTGTCCTGGTACAAAGGTAGCTGTCTGCGCGTATCCTCGATCGAGTCTAAACTCTGTCGTAAACAAATTCACCGACCCGGAAGTCAACCGAATCGTACCGACAGGGCGAAGGTCATCTAAAGTTCCATTCACCGTCAAGCCCCCAGTGGCCTGAAAACTCAATATCGGCGCACTCGTTACCCGAATTCCCCGGCCCAAATTCAGCCGCAAATCGTTCACTCCAACTTCAAAGGGAGGGGAAGTCGGAGTCGCACCAGAAGGAGAAACCTCAGTCGTCGGGGAAGCAGAAACCTCAGTCGCAGGGGAAGGGGAAGATGTCGAAGGAGAATCAGAAGCAGAAGAGGAAGAAGCTAACTCAGTTGTGCCGCCGCCGGGACTCCGGAGAAATACTTCGCCGTTGTACAGTTCAATATTACCGCTCAACTGCGGGCGCCTAGCCGTGCCCCTTGCCTGCACTTGACCGACTACGCCGCCGCGGTACAATCCTCTGAGGTTCAGTGCTAACTTGTCGAGATTCACAGCCAAAGGATTAGCCGCATCGACATCGCCCTCAGCAAAAGGCACAGACAGCGGAATCACGCCAGCGGCGACAACTTCTCCCTGACTCAACTGTCCCCGAATTCCTTCTACCCGAATACGATCGCCCTCAAAGCGCACCGTCCCAGTCAGCCCTGTCAGCGGTTCTGGGAAGGCTTGCGCGCGGACAGTTGCATTTTCAAAATTCGCAATTCCTTGCGCTACAGGGTCTTGCAGCGTCCCTCCGACGCGAATTTGCACCTGTCCCTGACCGCTGACCCACGCAACTTGCGGAGTCAATACATTAATAATTGCCAAACCTTCATTTTGCAAATTCGCCCTCAAATCGATTTGATCGCTGTCGGCCTTCACCGCTGCAAACGGCAACTCAAAAGGCAAACTTCCCTGCACTTCAATCGGTTCGGTTTGAGTTACCAAAGCGCTGCCACCAAAATTCAGGCGGGCATTGCTGTAACTGAAACTACCGTCGGCTTGTTTAATCGGTTCTCCGTTTAGCGTACCCTCAAGCAAACTCAATTCCCCGGTGGCTTGCGGGTTTTCCAAACTGCCGGCTAAATTCGCGCGCAAATTCAAATTTCCCGTGACATCTACAAAAGGCAATTCCACCAGTTTTGCCAACTCTTCCAGCGGCACATTTTCTACCCGCAACTGCCCGGATTGAGCTTTTTGCCCGAGTTGTCCCGAAAAGCCGATCGCACTTTCGCCCGATCGAATTTCCAAAGGCAAAACAGTTAAAATCCCGTCCTGAAAACTGCCTTCAAGGCTGAACTTTTCGGCGACATATTCTCCCCACTGCCAGTTATCGCCTTTGACGTTAAATTGAGCTTGTACACCTGTTTGCAAAGAACCGGCGACAGCAATTTCCGCGCCAAAAGTGCCTTGCAATTGGGATAAGGGAGGCAATTTTTCTGATGATTCCACGGCCTGCTGCTGCTGCTGCAAAATAGTTTCAATTTCTGCCAAGCGGCGCAACTGTTCAATTAGCGGGGCTTCTGGTTCTCCTACTGCTACAGTTTGCACGTCGGCGGCGCTAGCGTAAACCGGAGGTTTTAAGCCTCTAGCCAAGTCGCCTAAATTGAAATATTGCAAAGCGGCTAAAACCTGTTGCAAATTGCCTTGCTGGACGTTAACTTTCCCGGCAAATTGCGGGTTTGCGCCTGTTTGAACATTGCCGGAAATTAAGTATTGACCGCTGCCTTGGCGGAATATGCCATTTGTGAGAGTGGCGCTGCCGTTAGCGTAGCTGAATTCGGCTTGGAAACTGTCACCTTTAATGTAGCCGATCGCCGGTTGGGCGATCGCAATTTGTCCGCTTGCTTGCAAAGTCGCCGGATTTAACGGCATCTTCCAACCGGGCACATTCACTTGTCCCGAAACCGTACCGGTTATCGGCCCCAAACCGGCCTCTTTACCGGGTGCGAGATTCAAAGCAGCGAGGGGAAAATCGCTTAAATTAACTCGCAAAGTTTCTCCCTCGGTTTGGCCGCTAGCCACAGATTCCCCGCGTTGAATTAAGAAAGATGTCGGCAGAAAAGATGGATTTAAAGCTACTTCAATTTTGTCGCTGGCGCCGGCCAAACGCAAATCTACACTTTTCCCAGCATCCGCATTCACACTCCCCGCCAGTACCGGGTCAAAAGCGATTTGATTTACTGCTAAATCCCGCACTTCCACATCGCCAACTAAGCTGAGGGCAGCGAGGGTTCCGGTGAGGCTGCCGGTAAAATCGACATTGCCGCGCAGGGGTGGGTTTTGCTGTGAGGAATTTTTGTCCGCAATTGCAGACAAAAATCCTAGTTGTTCTGCTGGTAAGGCTTCCAGGTTAAAGTTGGCGAGTTTGACATCCAAATCTAAGTTGGAAATTGAGGGCCCTCCTTTACCTTCGAGTTCGACGTTAACAAAGCCGTTTGCTGTCAAACCGGGAGTTGTGGCGTTCTCAATTTCCACCCGTTTGCCGTCCCAATTAAATACTGCCTCAAAAGGTTGTTTCAAAAACGGCACTTCCGAGATGCGGAAACTGCCACCGGCGCGAACTGTTTGTGGGGAAGCGGCAATCGGGCCGGATAAATTGATATTGCCGTTAAACAGTCCTCCAAGCTGGGGGAGATTTTGGGCACCAGAGACTACACCTCCGGTTTGCAAGCTTTGTCGCTGCGACTCAAAGGCTTGCTGGAAGCGACTTAGAGCAATTTGCTCGCCCTCGATTGACGCGCGCCAATTCCCCGATTCTGCGCGCCCTTTAGCATTGACAATTCCTCCGCCGTTGGCGAGTCGAATTTGTCCGTCGCCGTTGGCGGTGATGCCGTTGGCGGTTAGATTATCTACTGTTCCCAAAATGCGGACTTGGCCGTCGAGGGTTCCCTCAATTTCTGGCGGTAAATCCGCTGTCAGCAAACCTGTTTGTTTGAGGGTTTGTTCTAAATTACTGACGGCAATTCCGTTTGTTTCCAGCAATGCTTGCAAGTTGCCGTTTTCTAATTTGGCCGTAGTATCGATCGCCCCGAGTCGATCGACCACAATCACTCCTTCTCCGCTACCATTAATTCCCTTGGCTGTCAAGTTATCCAAACTGCCCGCTGCTTGGAATTCGCCGTTAACTCTGCCGTCAAATCCTTTAGGCAAAGTCGCCGTCAGCGGAAACAGTTGGGTATTGCGGATTGTTTGTTCTAAGCGACTGAGAATAACTCGATCGGCATCGGCGAAAGCTTGCCAGCGTCTGCCTTCTAATTTACTTCTAAAAGCAAGAGTACCGTCCCCTATATTGAGTTTGCCGCTGCTGCTGACGCCTATGTCAGCGGCGGTTGAATTATCAAGACTGCCGCTGGCTTGAATTTGATTGGATATTTGTCCGTCAAGCGATTGGAGATTTTGGATTTTGGATTTTAGATTGTTGATATTGGCGACTGTTTGGGGATTGTCAGCAGCGAAAGCTAAGCCAACATCTAACAGGGGCAATCCTAAATCTCCTAAGCGCCTGATGGAAGTGCGATCGGTTTCTGCTGTTGCTTGCCAGTTTCCCGCTACCAATTCTCCTTTTAAATTAACATTGCTGCCGGCAAGATTGAGTCTGCCGCTGCCGCTGGCATTGATGCTGCTAGCAGTCAAATTGTCAAGACTTCCCGATGCTGTAAATTGACTCGATAGCAGTCCGTCAAGCGATTGGAGATTTTGGATTTTGGATTTTATATTGTTGATATTGGCGACTGTTTGGGGATTGTCAGCAGCGAAAGCTAAGCCAACATCTAACAGGGGCAATCCTAAATCTCCTAAGCGCCTGATGGAAGTGCGATCGGTTTCTGCCTTTCCCTGCCAGTTTCCGGCTACCAATTCTCCTTGTAAATTGACATTGCTGTCGGCAAGATTGAGTCTGCCGTTGCCGCTGGCATTGATGCTGCTAGCAGTCAAATTGTCAAGACTTCCCGATGCTGTAAATTGACTCGATAGCAGTCCGTCAATCGATTTTAGATTTTGGATTTTGGATTTTAGATTGTTGAGATTGGCAGATTGCTGATTTTCGGGATTGAATGCTGAAGCCACATCTAAAATCGGCAGTGTCAAATCTACCAAGCGGCTGATGGAAGTGCGATCTGTTTCTGCTGTGGCTTGCCAGTTTCCCGCTACCAATTCTCCTTGTAAATTGACATTGCTGTCGGCAAAATAGAGCCTACCGTTGCTACTAAAATTGATTCCGCCAGCAGTCAAGTCGTCAACATTTCCCGCAGCTTGAAATTTCCCTGCTAGCTGTCCGTTTAACGTTTTAAGATTTTGGATTTTAGCTTCTAGATTCTCCCGATTGGCTGGCGTTTCCCGTGCTAAAAACGGCAAACCAATATCAATTAATTGATTGACAGCCACTTTTTCAGTGTTGCCAAAAACTTGCCATTTCCCCGATTCTAGTTCGCCATTAACATCAACAATACTGTCAGCAATATTCAGCGTTCCTTTGCCCGTCGCAGCGATCGCATTTAAACTCAAATCGTCCAGAGTTCCTGCTGCTTCGGCGGTTCCGCTGACCAAACCGGCTAGTTCAGGAGGTAAATTAAGGTCTGGCAGGACTTGCCGCAAACTGTTGAGATCCACGCGATCGCCCTCGATGATAGCTTGCCACTCACGGTCTTTTAGCGCAGCCTCTACGTTAACAGAAGCGTCGCCAATTTTCACAACCGTATTTTGCAAATCCGCCGAATTCCTTGCGGCTCGAATGGAGCCCGCTGCGGGGAAAGTTCCTTGCGGTGCTTGCCATTGAACTCTAGCTTGAATGTTGTCTAAGGGGCCGAAAATTTGAGCTTTTGCGGAGACATTGCCAATTGTAACAGTAGCAGGAATTGGGAGAGCGTAAATTTGGGCGAGATTATCTGCAGGCAAGTTTTCAGCTTGCAAGTCAAACACCAAACCCGATGGCGAATTCTTACTTTTTAAAGCAATCTCAACTTCACCTTTGCCGCCAAGTTTACCCCCCGCCGCAGGCACTACCAAAATATCGCTCAAAGTCAAAGCTAAAGAGGAAAACGCGGGAATAGAAGATTTAGAATTGGGAGTTGGGGTTTTAGCTATTCTCCCGCGTTCCAATTTGAAATTAGTGCTAATATTATTTAATGGCAGTCGATCGACCGTAGCGGGTTTTGTCGAGGCGATCGCACCTGTCACCACCGGTTGATCGACGGTTCCAGTTAGCTTGACATCGGCCTTCACCTCCCCCGCAACAGCAACCGGCAATACTACTTTCTGTCCTAACTCTGTCTCCACCGCAGTGACAACACTTGCAAAAGCCACTGGTTGCACGCTAGTTGCCAGATTGAAGCTAGCGTTCTCCAAATTAAAATTAGTTCCAGTTGCGACTGTTCCTGCTATTCTAAGCGGAATTAGACCGTAATTAGCCGCCAGACTATCGACAATCACAGTAGTTCCCTGAAACCGCAACTGACCGCTGCTATTTTGTATGATTTGTTTCAAGGGAGCAATACTCGCTTGCACTCCTCCAAAACTAGCCGTTCCAGTAATTCCCGATACTTTATTCTCTCGCACTTGCACGGTTAAATTGCCATTAGCCAGACCTTTTTGTAAAGAAATGCCGGAAAGTCTTAGCAAGCGAGCGAGGTCGGGTAAAGGCAAATTTTGACCTTGCAACTGCAGGTTAGTTTGAGCTGCAGGTAACATAGAATCAGCTTTAAGTATAAAATTATCGCTATTAGTAAACTGACCGTTTACTTCGTAGAGAACGCGCTGGTTTTGGTCGCGAAATAGAGCACTGCCATTTTTCAAATTTACAGAAATCGGAGCCGAAGTTGTCTGTCCGACTGGGGGACGCGGCACCAAAACTGCGACGGAATTTTCAGCTCGAAATGCTTCAACTTCAGTTTTAAATAAACCCGGAGATTTCTGCTCCGCAGTTGGAATATTAACCCAGCGGCCTTTAGCATCCTGTTCGATATAAGCGCTGGCTTTAACTAAGGTAATATCTAATTTGAGATTGCGGGTGAACAGCAGTTGCAAAACCGAAAACTTTACTTTAACTGCTTCTGTAGAAGCGTAATCCGGATCGGTAGGAGTTGCAGGTAAAGTCGATCGGCCAAACTGCAAACTTGTCAGAGAAAATCCCTCCAAACGTCCGAGTTGCACGGGCCGCTTCAGCAACTGGCTGACTTCAGTTTCCACCAAAGGAGCTAACTTTTCCCGCACCCACTGGTATCCTACCGCCGCCCCAACCAAGGCGAGAATACCCAATCCCGTACCGCTAAGCAGCAGCAGACGCCACCAGCGGCGGTGGGGACGGGGTGCGAGTTGATTTTTGTTATCGTCGGAGTTAGTCATGGGTGTTTCTCAGAAATCAGAGAATTCAGGAATTAAGGGAATCAGCCAATTTTAGACAGGTATAATTTCTGTGATTCGCCAGTGTGCCTTCTGCCTTTGGTAGACTCAGAAGTGAGGTCGGAAGTGCCGATCGGGCGCAGCGAAGGTCGAAGGCACGCCCCCACTCCAGGGTAGACTCCAGAAACCTTTACCGAACTTAATCAAAACACGCAACATCACCTAAAACCAAGTCCTCCAACTCCCCCAAATCCTCTAGGTTTCCCCCGCTGTGCAGGATCGGCGGTCAATCTAAAATCTCAAATATCAAACCAAGTCGTCCAAATGCCCCAATTCCTTTCGATCCCGCCAGTGCAGGATCGCTGGTCAATCTAAAATCTAAAATATAAAATTTAAAATCGGTTGCCCGATCGCTTCTAAGATAAAAAAATGGTGGTTAAGAAGGTCTTTAAAACTTATGCGAGTGTTCGTCTTACTCTTCAATGCCCGCACCGAGAATGAGGGAATTCATACCATTCAACTCGGCGATCGCAATAAAGTTCTGATGTTTGAGTCAGAAGACGACGCCACCCGCTTTGGCGTGATGTTGGAAGCTCAGGATTTCCCCGAACCCACTGTCGAGGCGATCGACGAGGAGGAAATTAAGGATTTCTGCAACAGTGTTGATTATGATTGGGAACTCATACCGGCGGGGGCGTTGGAGATTCCGCCAGAAAACAATGTAACACAGACTCAGTGGCAGCCGGAGCCGGAGCCGGATCTCGCTCTGGATTCTGAGGTTTCCCAAAACGAACTGGATTCTATTCGCCGCCGACTCGAAGGACTTTTGTAAACGGAAGGTTCGGCAACGGATTCTGTAGCGGATGTAACGGGTGGATATTGAGATTCGAGGCTCGATGTGAAGAAGGAACAGGGAAGAAGGATAAATTTAATCTCTTCCAGCGTACTCAATCAAGGGCTTCATTTGTAGATACAGGCTTGCAGGCTGAACCAGGGACTCTGTATGTCTCCTGACTTCGCTTGAAGGCCGACAACTGACAATTAACAACTGAGAAAAAATGAAGAATTTGGAAGAACGGGGCCATCTGCTGACTGAACAGGTGAATACCAACAGCGAGAATTTAGACCAACTCAGTTCGATCGAATTAGTGGACTTGTTCAACCGGGAAGACGCCCAAACCTTAAGCGCGATCGCCCGTGCCCGCGAACAGTTAGCCGAAGCGATCGACATTGCAGCCGAGTCTCTGCGTCAAGGAGGTCGCCTGTTTTACGTCGGTGCGGGTACTTCCGGGCGTTTGGGGGTGCTGGATGCGGCCGAGTGTCCCCCCACCTTCTGCACGCCGCCAGAACTCGTACAGGGCATAATTGCCGGGGGTGCGGGGGCTTTGGTGCGGAGTTCGGAGGATTTGGAGGATCGGGCTGAAGATGGGGCTGAGGCGATCGCCCACCGTCAAATTACCAACTTAGATGTGGTTGTCGGGATTACGGCTGGAGGTACAACGCCGTTTGTCGCGGGCGCTTTGCAGGCGGCACGCCAGCGGGGGGCGAAAACTGTGTTTATGGCCTGCGTACCCGTCGAACAAGTGAGTTTTGAGGCTGATGTTGATATTCGGTTGTTGGTTGGCCCGGAGGTAGTGGCGGGTTCGACGCGCTTGAAAGCGGGTACAGTAACAAAAATGGCTTTAAATATCATTTCGACTGGGGTAATGGTGAAGCTGGGGAAGGTTTACGGCAATCGGATGGTTGATGTGGCGGTGACTAATAAGAAATTGCGCGATCGGGCTGTGCGGATGTTGCAGGATTTGACTGATTTAAGCCGGGAGGAGGCGGGTTTTTTGCTCGAAAAAAGCGGCAAGTCTGTAAAATTAGCTTTGATGATGCACTGGACTAATTTGGAGAAGGAAGAGTGCGATCGAATTCTGGGCGAGTTTCAAGGGAATTTGCGATCGGCTGTGGCCTCCATTAGTCAGTAGTCAGTAACCTGATTTGAGTTGTTAGTCATTTGCACCATCGATTCAAAAAATTGTGAAATCTCTTCAGTGGATCTGATGTGATAAACACTTTTGGTATTTTGAGCGCGATCGACATACTCCCGATATCTGGGAGTCAAATACTTGTGACACAACCAAAGAACACGGGAACTATTAATTGAACTCTTCAAGATCGGACTCTTTTGGGGCCAGCCTTCTGGCGGTATAAACTTACCTGTAATCAGCCGTTTAGTCACCCACCAGAAATGCACGTATAGGGGCAGATCGACAAAAACCAGAGTATCTGCCTCGTTGAGTCGAAGCCATAGGGTTTCCATGCAACCAAAACCGTCTATAATCCATCGGTCAGTAGCCAAAATTTTCTCATGCGTATGCTTATATTCTTCATTTGGAACCTCAGCGCCCCCAGATTGATATTGAATCTTATCCAAGGGGTAAAGTGGCAAACCAGTGATTTCTGATAATCTCTTGCTTAGAGTTGATTTACCGCCTCCAGTGTTGCCAAACACGGCTACTTTTTTCATAGTTACCCCTCTTAGTAATGATGAAGTTTGTAGCAAGATTTGGGATAATTGCTATAACAACTGAAGTAGTAGGGTGCGTCCGCTGCGACAATGTGGGCTACCCATCCAATCCTTACGAACTGACGCACCTTACACGCTGCATAAGTGAAATTTTACACTACCCATTCCCCGTTAGCCATTCACAAAAACGCTGGATGTAAGCTGACTTTGATTTACACCCTGGACGATTCCCAAATAAGTGTTGCCCGACTTAATCGCCGTAGAAGCGACACTTGCACCTCCATCCAACTGCAAACTCACAGATTCAAAAGTCAAGTTGGCAAATCCGATACTGTCAGTCAAACCAATTTTATCCCCAGCCCCAAAATCGACGATTACATCTGCACTTATTAAAGTAGCCGCCGCAGACAAACCTCCTGCTAGGATAAACGTATCATTTCCAGCACCGCCGGTCAGCATATCTTGCCCGCGATCGCCCGCCAACAAATCGTCGCTGTTACCGCCAACCAAGACATCATCTTCTTTGCCGCCGCGAATAGTATTGTTACCCTCAGATCCGATTAGTCGATCGTTATCGTTATTGCCGCTGATAAAATCATTGCCAACACCGCCCTCAATTGAATCCGACTCTTTGCCGCCCGATAAACTGTCATTGCCGCCTGCGCCATTAATTGTATCCGCACCTTGCATTCCATTAATGCTATCAACACCTTCTCCCCCGGTGATATTGTCTTTGCCGGAAAGGGAAAAAATTGGCAATCCCGCAGCATTTGTCGGTATTTGACTATCGGCACTATCTGATAGGAAATAATTGCCGTTGCTGGCTGTATTTTTGGGTGCTGTCGTCGGGCTGCCGTCCCCTATAGCATTGGGTATGGGCGAAGTAATCGATACCAATGTGTTGGGAGTTGGTGTGGGAGTTGGTGTGGGAGTTGGTGTGGGAGTTGGTGTCGGTGTCGGTGCGGGATTGACACTACCGTCAAGAGAAGTCGCAAAAACTTGCGTCCAATAGTGATTCCAATTTTCTGTGCCCGTATCGTCGGCTAAGAAATAGTAACCGATGCCAATCTCTTTGAGATTCGGGTTAAGAATGTTAGCGCGGTGGCCGCTGCTGTTCATCCATGATGATACAACTTGTTCGGGTGTAGAAGAGCCCGCAGCGATGTTTTCTGCTGCCGCTGAGAATTGATAGCCCGTTGCACTAATCCGACTTCCTAATGACGAACCATCTTTTCCGGTATGGGAAAAGAAGTCTTGCAGTGCCATGTTTTGGGTGTGATTTTCCGCCGCATTTAGTAACTGAGTATTGAAGGTTAGCGGGGACAAACTCAATTTGCTGCGTTCGATGTTGGTAAGTTCTAAAACTCTATTAATAAAGTTTTGATTGGTTGGGCTTGGTGCTACTGGAGAGGCCGATCGCTCTTCTGTTAAAATGTCCAAGGACTGAGAGCCGGAATTTGATAGTTGTTCAAGCATGGGGATGATAAACAGTTTTAAGACTTGGTTTTGCTGGTAGATTGCTTACCGTCTTAACGATAGTTTCCCCGATCCCTAGCTGGCTGGGCACAATTCAATAATTGTGTTAATCCCTACCGCTGCTCTATTTATTCTAATTATAGCTGTCGTCAAAGTGCGGATGTCAAGATCCCGGCTCTGGTTGGGAAAGGGAAGAGTACGCTGGAATTTAAGGAGAGTTTCAATGGAATTTGCGATCGCCCGTCGCATCAATACAATTTTAAATTTGAGAGTTAAGATTTGAGCTTTTTCCTGATTAGTAAGGTTTGCGCTACCCAACCAGCCCGCTGGCTGGCTAGAAACCCGGTTTCTACAAGTTTTGCAGACAGGAACAAGAAATATAGCAAGAAACCGGGTTTCTGAATTCTGTGTGCGATCGCGAACAGAGTTGTTACTAGAACCCGCACAAAAAATTCTAAATTAATTCAAAATTCACAACCGCGCAGGGTTGTTCGCGATCGCCAAAGCAATCTCAAGATTTCAAACTATTTTCTTGTCCGGCTTTAGCTTCCTGAGCAACTTGTTCAACCTCATCTTTGGCGAGAATTTCCAAAGCTGTCTGTGCTTCTGCACCGCCCAACCGCCCCAGAGCTTGCGCGACTCTGTAACGGATCTGCCAATCTGCATTGGAAACGTAGGGAAGCAGCAGCGGCAGCGCGCGTTTATCTCCCAATTCACCTAATGCACTGATGGCAATTGTTTGGATCAATTCGTTTTCAGAAGTCAGGGCATTTTCTAACATCGGAAAAGCTTTCGGATCTCCCATTTCTCCCAAAGCCGCAACGATGCTCAGTTGCACCAGCCATTCAGAGGTACTGCTATAAACTTGCTGCAAATCTTCTAAAGCATCGGTTAATTTCAATGCGCCCAAAGCATCGGCTGCTGCTGCTTGCACGTCGGGTTCGGGGTCGTTGTTCAGGCTGTTTCGCAGTACCTCTAAAGCGTTCGGCAGATTCTGCGTACCGAGGGTTGATATCTGGCTGACTGCTGCGTAGCGAACCCGGACGTTTTGATCGCCGATCGCAATTTGAATCAGTTTATAAGCAATCGCGGGTTCTAGTTGCCGCAGTTGGTTGACTGCTCGCAGTCTTTCGCCAAAATCCTCGGAATTCAGCAATTGTTCGACAGACTCAGGGGTAATGCTCATTCGATTTTAAATTTGATAATTGGTAATTGGGGAGAAGGAAGAAGGAAGAGGGAAGAAGGAAGAGGGAAGAAGAAGAAGCAAGAAAGAAAAAATAGCTCTGCGTCTATTCCTGACTTCCGTGTCGTGAATCTAGATAATTGGTAATTGCAAAAAGTCAGCGAGATTGAAAGAGCGATCGACTCATTTTCTGATACAGTCCTGGAACTGCAACAGTTAATTTAAGATTCGGCAGCCATCGATCGGATAATATCTCCCCTAGTGAGGATGCCGATTACTTTGCCCGCAGTATCAAGCACGGGCAATCGGTGGATACTGCGATCGTGCATCAGTTTGGCAGCTTCTTGGACAGATTTGTCGGGCCCGATGGTAACTGGTTCTTTACTCATCGCTTCTCCTACTGTTTGTCCTAAAGCCTTGTGCAGATCTCGCTCGTAACGAGATGGATTTTCTAAGTAAATCACGCTGTCGAGCACCATGATGTAAGCGGGGGGAGTTACGCCGGTTTCCCGCCACATCAAGTCGGTTTCGGAGATGACTCCTACTAACACGTCATTCTCATCTACGACGGGAAGACCGCTAATGCGTCGAGCGGCTAAAATTTTAATCGCTTCGTTCAAGGGCATTTCGGGTCGCGCCAAAATCGGCTCGCGGCTCATTACATCGGCTACTGTTTTTGGCATGATTAGCGGTTGATTGAGTTGTTGCTCTAAATCGATCATATCGGGAAAGCGTGACACAGACTGAAGAAAGGCAGCTCTGCTGGAGGAATTCGTTAGAAGGTAGAAGGAAGGAAAAAGTTTGAATGCCAGAATTTTGCTGTTTTTTTCGATCGCACTATAAAATTCGGTTGTTTGCCTCCCTCCGGCGAGCGATCGACCTGACAAGATTGTTAAGATATCTTAAAGAGCCGATAAATCCTTACCAATGCCAGAATCTCCAACCCGAGAACCAGACTCCCAACCAGAAGCGCGCTGTGTATTGGTTTGCCAGTATCTATCTTGCCTGAAAAATGGTTCAGCAGCAGTGCTAGCTGCTTTTGAAGCTCAACAAGTTGCAGGGGTGAAAGTTGAGGCTACTAGCTGTCAGGGACAGTGCACCACGGGCCCGACTGTGCGAGTTACCCCGGACGAAATTTGGTATTGTCGAGTTAAACCGAGTGATGTACCGTTAATTGTGGAAGAGCATTTCAAAGAGGGAAAACCTGTAGAGGCGTTGTTCAATCCGAGAATTCATGCGCGTTATTATTATTAATATTGACTTGATTCGGTGAAACTTCCAAGCTCTGGCGCATCTAATTTTAATAGTTATTGTTAAGGAACTGCCACTTTGAAAATCCAAGGAATTGCGCTTAGTTTGTTAGTGCTGGTGCTGGGGCGTCCGTCGGCGGTTGCTGCTCAAACGTCGGCGGTTGCTGGGGATATTTGTCCTGGGGAATTGGGGGCGCAAGTAGATGCGATCGCCAACCGTCCCGAATTTAGTCGCTCGCGCTGGGGCATTTTGATTCAACCTCTATCTTCTTCTACTACTCTCTACAGCCGCGACGCCACCAAATATTTTATTCCAGCATCAAATGCCAAGCTGCTAACTACAGCCGCTGCTTTGCAGAAACTCGGTGCAGATTTTCGGATTAAGACATCGGTTTACAGCGGCGAAAATGGAAGTTTGTACGTTGCCGGCAGGGGAGATCCGAGCATTGCTGAGGCTCAGTTGAAATCTTTAGCGCAGCAGTTGAAGCAGCGAGGAATCAGTCAAGTAAACGAGTTGATTGGCGATGACAGCTATTTTCAAGGCAGTGCAGTCAATCCGAATTGGGAATGGGAAGACGCGCAAGCTGGCTACGGAGCGCCGATTAACAGTTTAATTTTCAATCAAAACGCGATCGACCTTCTCTTGTCCCCGCAGGCTCTCGGGCAACCTCTGAAAGTTACTTTTGCCGAACCAAAGCAGGCAAATCAGTGGCAACTCCAGAACAATTCAGTAACAGTCGCCCAAAACGAATCTGAGTTTATTGAAGTTGGCCGGGAGTTCGATCGACCTATAATTCGAGTGAGCGGACAGTTGAAAGTTGGTGGCGAACCTGAATCAGCTTATGTGGCAGTTGTCAACCCCGCTAATAATTTTTTGCAGCAGTTTCAGCAAGTTCTAGCGGCTGAGGGAATTCCTGTTAAACAGGCTTTAGTTGCCTCGGCTTCTCGCAATTTAAATCAAGAATTAGCGACCGTTGAATCGCCGTCTCTGGCGGAATTGGTGAGAGAAACTAATCGCGAAAGCAACAATCTTTATGCAGAAGTTATATTGAGATTGCTGGGAAAAGTTACAGACAAGATGCCCCTGCCGCCAGAGGATACAGGTGAAATGGGTTTGAAAGAGTTAAAAACCGCTTTAACTCAATTAGGAGTAAATCCAAACAGCTACATATTAGCCGACGGTTCGGGACTTTCCCGCCACAATTTAATTAGCCCAGAAGCCTTGGTGCAAACTTTGAGATTGATGGCCAATTCACCTGCTGCATCTATTTACCGCCAGTCACTGCCGATCGCTGGCGAGAACGGCACTTTGAAAAATCGCTTCAATAATACACCAAACCGCGTAATTGTGCAAGCTAAAACAGGAACGTTGAGTGGAGTTTCGGCGCTGTCGGGATATATTGAAGTTCCGAATTACGAGCCGCTGGTGTTTAGCATTATCGTCAATCAATCTGACCTATCGGCTGCAAAAATGCGATCGGCAACTGACGAAATCGTGCTATTATTGAATCGCCTGCGCCGCTGTTAAAACAACAGATTTAAGGTGAGAAAGTTAAGCTCAGTAGTTCCACCTAAAAAACCGGACACCCAAAAACCCTACAAGTTTTAAGTTTCATTAGATTGCAGCGACGGGGATTGAAAAGCAGCTACAATAAAAGTAGAAAAATTAAAACCATTGGGCCGTTTTAGCCTGCTACCAGTCGGCGGGTTCTGTACTTCCCGAAAATAAGTCTAACTTTCCAACTATGAATTCTTTCGATTCCGAACAGAAACACATCTTTGTCGAAACCAATAACATCCGCCTGCACTGCGTTTCTCAAGGAGAAGGCGAGCTTGTTCTCCTCCTGCATGGGTTTCCAGAGTTTTGGTACTCTTGGCGTCATCAAATTCCTGCTTTAGCGCGTCATTTCAAGGTTGTGGTGCCGGATTTGCGGGGCTACAACGATTCCGACAAGCCGGAAAGCGGCTATGATTTAGATACCCTGAGCGCGGATATTCGCGGTTTGATTGCGAGCCTCGGTTATAAAAAAGCTCACGTTGTAGGTCATGATTGGGGAGGGGCGATTGCGTGGCACTTAGCTCAAAAATTCCCCGAACAACTCAACCGCTTGGCAATTTTAAACGCTCCGCACCCGCAGCGATTCGTGCAGGAAATGGCGAGCAATTTAGATCAAATCCGCCGCAGTTGGTACGTTTTGGCGTTTCAGGTTCCCGGCATTCCCGAATGGTTGATCCGGCAAAACTTGAAAGATTTTGTTCACAATGTTTTCCAAGGACAAGCTGTTCGCAAAGGAGCTTTTAGCGCTGAGGAAACTAAGATTTATCAGACTGCTTTAGAAAAGCCGGGAGTATTAGCCGCCGCTATCAATTATTACCGCCAGATGTTTCATCCGCAGAGGCTTTGGAATTTGGCGGAGAAATTAGAACCTGTGACAGTGCCTACTTTGGTGCTTTGGGGAGAAGAAGATGCGTTTTTGAGCCACAAACTTGTAGAAGGTTTAGACAGATTAATTACGGCTCCGTTTAAGTTGAAATTAGTTCCTCACTGCGGTCACTGGATTCAGCAGGAAGCGCCGCAAACGGTGAATCGAGAATTGCTGAGTTTTCTCAGAAATTCTTCTCCTTCTTTGGCTTTGGCATAGAAAGTTTTAAACATTGCAAATTAAAACCCGGTTTTACAGCTAAACCGGGTTTTCATCTGTCTAGGGATAGGTTTTTTTTAGGGTGCGTCGTGCCTAGAGTTTCTGGATTACCAGAGAATTAAAGCTAGCTGACGCACGCTACTTATTTATCAGTCCCAGAGCAAATTTTCTTGGATCAGCAGTGCAATCATCGCAGTTCTGGAACAAACACCGAGTTTGATAAAAATCCGCCTCACGTAAGTAGCAACCGTCCAGTGACTGATGTTTAAATTTTTGGCAATACATTTGTTTGGCAGGCCTTGGGCTACTAATTGCGCGATCGCTCTTTCGCGTGGGCTCAGGCTAATTTCCGGTTTGTAACTTGTGCTTTGCATACTTTTGCAATGAGGTAACGAGTGAAAATCTAATCAATTAAGGGTAGAATTCTGAGTTTCTCTCGAACTTGAGATAAAGGAGTTTCCCAATCAGATGCAACGTCCCAGTCAATTAACCGAGTGGCTAATTTTCCGTATTTTAAGCCTTTGATAATTTGTCCGATCGCGCATTTGCCGCCGATCAGTCCAACTAACACTAAAATCGCACAGGAAGGACGAAATACTTGAGCGCGAGTAAACGCTTGAAGTACCAATTCATCTTCTGTTGAAGCTGAAAGACCCGTCAGCACGTGCCAAACGTCGTGGTTTCGCTGAATCCAGTCTCCCGATGCGATCGGCTCAAAGCCTTGTTCGTCTAGAAATCGCGCCACTTCGCACCCTAATGTTCCTGTTGGCAGTTGGCGCAATTTTGCCAAGTCTATTTCCAAATGTCGATCGCTCTCAATTTGAGGATTAATTGTTTGAGCCATCTTTAATATAACTTCTAATTGACCGTCACCCATAATTTATTCTCCCTTCAAAAATGATTTAAGTTTCGAGCCAATTAATTTGTGTTTGTCAAGTTCATTTTTGCGCTGAATCAAGACGACTTTTTTTACCGACTCAGCTTAAAAATTGTACTTTCTGTCAAACCAATCGGCTATCAGGAGCTTTTACATTTCTTTACAAACATTTTTAGATGTGAAATCTGCTACCTGTAAAAATCTCCTTAGTTTTTCTAATCGCAACTTGACCCACCGGGAAGTATAAGTAAAATCCCCAGTATTTAGCGGTGACTGGAACCCCTTTACTTACGTATATAAATTTATTCTGCCGATAATTATTGGAACCTGCAATGAGTCAGAAGTTGAAGCTTGCAGGCCTCGTGATGCAGGTGCATACCAGTGAAGAGAGTTGAAGGGAGCTGAAGCAAGGTGAAGTTATGCAGAGTTGATTTTTAGGAATTACGCAGTAGTCCCAATCCCCTGTGGTTGCCGAATTTGTAGTGGCAATCATGGGGGATTGCCCGTATGTCGTTAGAATGTCGCTCAAATGAGTGACACTCATGTGAGCGACTGGGCAAGTATTTTCACCAACAGCTATAAATAAAGTAGAGATTCATATCATACAAGGAGTTGCTGTGAAAAAACTTTACATTTTGTTGTCCACAGGAGTTCTGTCATTAATTTGGTGCGGTGCTGCTAGCGCTACGACTTATGTTAACCCTAACGGTAAAACTACTTTAAACCTGTCCGAAAAAGGGAACAATCCCAGAGGTTTTTACTTGACCAAAGTAGGCAATCGGAATTTTTTGGGCAACATTCAAATTACCCGTTCCGAAGGAGCAGCAGGCTCTTACTATTACAATGGGACTTTCAAAGACAGTACGACCGGCCCTGGCCGAAAAATTGTTTGTTCTGGGGATATTACCATTGTTAGGCGTCAAGTTGGAAGGAGCAGCCAATTGGGAGCCGAAGTTACTTGGAAGGTGAAAGGAGGAGAAAATTGTCCTTCTACTGGCCAGACATTTAAAGTAAATTTAGTCGAATCTTTACCGCTTCCTAATGCAAGTGGCGACTATACTTCTAGCAATTCTAATACTTGGTTGACTGAAACTGCTGGTTCTGCAACTTGGCCTGCTTGGCGAGTCACGTCGCGAGATGGACAACTAAACTGCCGCAAGACGCCAAACGGAGCAATTCAACAAGTTTACCGCGCTGATAGAGATACAATTGCTGCTGAACTCAGGGGAGTAAATGCGATTACGGTGGCGAACGGTCAACCCTGGTTGCAGACAAGACAAGGCTGTTATGTGCGCGCTAATTCTCAATACGTTCAGCCCGTTTCTATGCCTGAATAAGTGATAGTAAGTAGGGAGCATCTCAATGAAAGCAGCCAAGCTAAAAATTGGAGCTAGGAGCCAGGAGCTAGGAGCCAGGAGGAAAGAGTCAGAAGGAAGAAGGAAGGAGCCAGAAGAAGTGTTTTTACAAATATGAGAGGCTCCCAGTAAGTAATTCCCAAATCTAAAATGGTATAACCTGCATATCTTTGAGGACAAAAGCACAAAAGTAGGTTGGGTTTCTCTACGTTCAACCAACCTACTTTTACTAATGACTAATCACTAATGACTAATCGCTAAATCACTACAAAAGTTAGACTTCTTCCAACTCTTCTACATCCTGAACGTCATCAATATCCTCATCCTCATCATCAACATCAAGATCGACCGGAGCGACAGAATTAGCAGAAACCACAGCTCCCGTATCAAGTTTTTCCCGCACTAACTTCTCGATCTCATTTTTAAATTCGGTATTTTCCTCCATGTGCCGAATTACGTTGTCGCGTCCTTGAGCAATGTTGTCGCCCTTGTAGCTGTACCAAGAACCTTTCTTAGTAATTACTCCCATTTCATCGGCCAAGTCAGTCAGACAGCCTAAAGTAGAAATGCCTTTGCCAAATACAATGTCAAATTCGGCAATACGGAAAGGCGGAGCAACTTTATTTTTAGCAACTTTAACTTTAGTGCGGTTGCCGTATTCTTCTGTACCTTTTTTCAAGCTTTGAATGCGGCGAATGTCGAGCCGCACGCTGGCGTAGAATTTGAGTGCGTTACCGCCGGTTGTGGTTTCGGGGTTGCCGTAAGTTACGCCGATTTTCTGCCGCAATTGGTTGAGGAAAATGACGGTACAGCCGGATTTGCCGATGTTGCCGGTGATTTTCCGCAAAGCTTGGCTCATCAAGCGCGCTTGCAAACCCATGTGGGAGTCGCCCATGTCGCCTTCGATTTCGGCGCGGGGGACGAGGGCGGCTACGGAGTCAATTACTACGATATCGACGGCGACGGAACGCACGAGTTGATCGACTATTTCTAGGGCCATTTCGCCGGTATCCGGCTGGGAAACTAAGAGATTTTCAATATCGACGCCTAAAGCTGAGGCGTAGGTGGGATCGAGGGCGTGTTCGGCATCGACGAAGGCTGCGATACCCCCGGATTTTTGGACTTCGGAGATCGCGTGGAGGGCCAGAGTGGTTTTACCGGAACTTTCCGGGCCGTAAATTTCAATGACTCGGCCTTTTGGCAAACCGCCGCCCAAAGCAATGTCCAGTGTCAGGGCTCCGGTGGGAATGGTTTCTACCCTCATGCGAGTGGAGTCTCCCAATCGGACGATCGCCCCTTTGCCAAAGCTGCGCTCGATTTGGGAGAGTACGGAAGTTAGAGCTTTTTGCTTTTCTGAGTTTTCAGTGGAAGTTTTTATAGACGTTTCTTTTGATTTTGCCATTTGCGGTACGCGGGTAGACCCCTTGCGGAGCTTGTTGATTAACTGTACAACACGTATGTTAGCAGTTATTTTTGGGGTCTGGAGGTTCTGGGAGGATCTGGCTGAAGATTCTTGATTTTGGGGGTGGTTGAGCTTGAGCCAGCTTTCAGAAGGCTCTAATCGAGAAGATATTCGGCATCCGGCAGAGGGTAGAATTATTGTCTGTTGGGGGATGTAGTTGGTATCGATCGCTCTGGGAGTGAGGTTTAAGATGGGCTACAGTTCCAAATTCCGTGAAGCGTAGCTATCCCGGAGGGAATCGCCACAATTAGGACAAGCATGGGATCTACAACACATCAAGACACATCTGTTAATACCAAAAATTCCCGCTGGCTGATGAACTTATTGGCGATCGGCATTTTACTTGGTATCGGATTTCGGTTTTTTGAGATCGATCGCAAACTGTACTGGCACGACGAAGCTTACACATCAATCCGCGCCGCTGGTTTCACCCGCCAAGAAATTGACGACGAACTATTCCAAAACCGGATTGTTCCCGCACCAGAATTGCAAAAATATCAGCAGATTAAACCGGGAAGTACAGAAGCAGACACAATTCGTTCTTTAGCACTAGAAGACCCGCAGCATCCGCCTTTATACTTTCTCATGGCTCGTTGGTGGATGCAGGAATTTGGCAGTTCTCTAACAGCATCCCGCAGTTTGCCAGCACTATTGAGTTTGCTGTCGCTGCCTTTGATGTACGCTTTAGCTCAGGAACTTTTCGCCTCGAATTTGGCTGCGTTATTAGCAACAGCACTTTTGGCTTTATCTCCCTTTGATATATTGTTTGCTCAGACAGCAAGGCAGTACAGTTTGCTGACAGCGACAGTTATTGGCAGCAGTTGGCTGCTGCTAAGAGCAGTGCGGTTGCGGGGTTGGCAAGATTGGGTATTTTACTCGCTGGCGATCGCCTTTGGTTTCTACACTCACCCTTTCTTCAGTTTAACACTCATTGGACACGGAGTTTTTATAATTTCTTACTGGTTGTTTGTCAAAAAAACAAAATTGCCAGGTCACGTAACTAATTCCCAATTTTTCTTAGCAGTAACAGCAGCTTTAATATTGTATATCCCCTGGATTTACCTGCTGGCGACAAACCTGGAACGAGCATCAGCTACGACAGATTGGACGCGACTATCTCCGGGTTGGCTGTATCTTGTCAAATTGTGGACACTCAGCTTTACAGCCTTATTTTTTGACTTTGACTTCGGGGATAATATTTGGACTTATCTGCTGAGATTGCCATTTTTGCTATTAATTGCGGCAGCTTTTTACACAATCTGTCGCAGGGTTAGCACTTCTACTTGGCTGTTTATTGTAACATCTATTTTGGTACCTTTTTTGATACTGGCATTACCGGATCTAATTCTAGGTGGCAAACGTTCCGCCGTCAGCCGCTATCTGATTTCCTGCTTTCCGGGAGTGCAGCTAGCAGTTGCTTACTTGCTCGCGAGTAACGTGAAAACTCAGCAGCGGTTGTGGCAAGTCATTTTAGCCTTGGTATTTACAGCAAGTGTAGCCTCCTGTACAGTTAGCGCTTTTTCTGATACTTGGTGGAGCAAAGACTTGAGCTATTTTAATGCTGAAGTTGCGAAAATTATTAACAAAGAGGTGATAGCTAATCGATCCATTAAAGATACAATTGTAATTAGCGATCGCGGCAACGATTTTACTAACATGGGAGATTTGCTTTCTTTGAGTTATTTGCTCGACAAAGAAGTGAGGCTGATGCTGCTGAGCCAGTCGCCAGATATGGAAATGCTGAACAAATATTCGGCTCCCCTGGTGTTCCGCCCTTCGGAAAAATTGCGCTCGGCACTCAAGCAAAATCAACGCCGCTTAGAGCCAATTTTGCAGTATGCCAGACTTTTTCGAGCGCGGCGAGCTTCTTAGAGCAGATTGACAGAAATGGAAGCTCGTCCCCGGTAGGGTGCGTCAGTCGATTTTAGATTTTAGATTTTAGATTTTAGATTTATTCCACAGATGAATCTGGGAGATTAAACTTGGGTCTAAAATTTTTGGAGATTCACGACAGGAGTAGGTGGCACAGTATCGGTTTTTGGGCGGGGTCAGAAAAAACTGTTTTAGTTGTCTCCACTATGGGGGCTGACACACCCGACATAATCAGCAATAATTATTTGAATACTTAGGATAAAACGCAATGCAAGAGTTAAATAATTCATCTTCCGAATCAACGCAGAAGTTTCGCAATCTTCAGACCGAATTACGCGAACGTTGGCGAGCGATAGAAGAATTCGACAGCGGAGATTGTGACATTATTATCATTCCTTCTGTCAGCTTAGATCAGCAAGAAATGCGGAAAATTGAGGGTGCTTACCACTACGAAGAGCGACATTTATTTTCATTAATTCGCCTGCGAAATCCCCGCACGCGCTTAATTTACATTACCTCGGAGCCCTTGCACCCGATGATTGTGGATTATTACCTGCAATTGCTGCCGGGAATTCCGTTTTCTCACGCGCGCGATCGGCTTTTGCTGTTCAGTGCTTACGATGCTTCTGCCAAATCCCTCACCCAGAAAATTTTAGATCGCCCCCGCTTGATGGAGCGCATTCGTCAAGCAGTACGGCCGACAAAATCTTATATGGTTTGTTATAACTCGACGCCCTTAGAACGCGAGTTATCTGTTAAATTGGGGATTCCTTTGTGGGCCAGCGATCCCGATCTGTTATACTGGGGAACAAAAAGCGGCAGCAGGCAAATTTTCCAAGAATGTGGCGTGCCTTATCCTGACGGTTCCGAGTTGGTTTGGAATGCGGAAGATTTAGCAGAAGCTGCCGCTCAATTGTGGGAACGGCAGCCGGATTTGCAGCGGATGGTAATTAAGTTAAATGAAGGTTTCTCGGGGGAAGGAAATGCAATTCTAGATCTGCGTTCCCTGGCAAGTAAAGCGCCTCAAGAAAGAGCGAAGGCAATTGGGGATTGCTTCCATAATTTGCGCTTTCAATCCACAGGCGAAACCTGGGAAAATTTTAGCAGCCGCATTCCCGAATTAGGGGCAATTGCCGAAGCATTTATCGAAGGAGAAGAAAAGTTCTCGCCCAGTGTTCAAGGCAGAATTATTCCCAGCGGCGAAGTAGAAATCCTCTCCACTCACGACCAGATTTTAGGAGGCCCAGACGGCCAAATTTTCTTGGGTTGCCGATTTCCTGCGGACGAATCTTACCGGCTGGCGTTGCAAGAATTGGGATGGAAAGTGGGGAAAAACTTAGCTAAAAAAGGGGCTTTAGAGAGATTTGGAGTAGATTTTCTCGCTGTAAAGCAATCCGATGGGAAATGGGATCTTCAAGCAATAGAAATTAACTTACGAAAAGGAGGCACAACTCATCCGTTTATGGCTTTGAAGCTGTTAACAAACGGTCGGTACGATCGTACTACCGGGTTATTTTACAGCCAGCAGGGCCGTCCGAAATATTATGTCGCTTCGGACAATTTGAAAAAAGAGCGATATCGGGGATTATTACCGAACGATTTGATGGATATTATTGCTGACAATCAACTGCACTTTGACAGCGGTACAGAGACGGGCAGTGTGTTTCATTTAATGGGTTGTTTGTCGGAGTTTGGCAAATTGGGCTTGACGAGTATCGGAAATTCGCAGCAAGAAGCTGAGGAGATGTATAACAAAGTGGTGAAAGTTCTCGATCGCGAAACGTCGTACTAAATCTGCTGGAATTGCAGCACGATCGCAAGTTAAGCCAGTTTTAAATTTTGACGTTCATTAATCTGTAGTAGTAAGGTGCGCCTAGCGCACCCTACTGAAGGTTGTAGCTAATTTTTAGCGGGATAAAGGGGCGTGGGGTCGATCGAACCTGTGCGGTTGAGTGGCCAAAAACGGACAATTGCCCTACCGATGATATTTTGCTTGGGTACAAAGCCCCAATAATGGCTGTCACAGCTTGCGTTGCGGTTGTCGCCGAGCACCAAGTAAGAATTTGGAGCTACAACTACAGGCCCGTAGGGATACTGCGGAATTTCTTCAATATATTTTTCCTGTAGCGGCTGCTTGTTAATAAAAACTTTTCCCTCTTTGACTTCCACATTGTCCCCCGGCAGTCCGATCACTCGCTTGATATAGGCATCTTTGATCGGTGGCGGCTGTCCCGTGCACAAACTAGCCGGATCGGGAGGCATAAATACGATAATATCTCCTCGCTGGGGCTCTTGGAATCGATAGCTGACCTTATCTATAATTAATCGATCGTTAATTTGTAAGGTTGGGAGCATTGAGCCGGTGGGAATGTAGCGTGCTTCGGCAACCAGAGTACGGATACCAAAGGCCAAAAATGCTGCTAAGCCGATCGTCTTAATTCCTTCGATCCAAGGATTTTCGGTGTCTTGCGGGGGTTTTTCGTCGGCTGACTTGTCTAGACGAGTCATAGGGTATTGTAGTGACTGAGCTGGATACGAATTATAAACTTAATAATGCTTCCATGCTAGCACGCTGTTTACTCAATTAATGGTATCTTATGACTCCCAAATCAAGTTTGTTAATCCGTCGCGCTCGCATTCTTTTGCCCAATGGTGAGTTTTTGGTAGGAGATGTGCAAATCTGCGATCGCCAAATTGTCAAGGTTGCTGCGGAAATTGTCGAATCGGGCGATCGAGAAATAGATGCCAAAGGCTTAACTCTGTTACCCGGAGTAATTGATCCCCAGGTACACTTCCGGGAACCGGGTTTAGAACACAAGGAAGACTTATTTACCGCTAGCTGTGCTTGCGCTAAAGGCGGCGTGACATCGTTTCTGGAAATGCCGAATACGCGACCTCTGACCACAACCCAAGCTGCCTTAGATGATAAACTAAGTCGCGCTGCCGAGAAGTGTTTGGTGAACTACGGCTTTTTTATTGGTGCAACGCCCGAGAATTTGCCGGATTTGTTGACTGCGAATCCGACTCCGGGAATTAAGGTGTTTATGGGTTCGATGCACGGGCAGCTTTTGGTGGATGGAGAAGCAACTTTAGAGGCGATTTTTGCCAAGGGCGATCGACTAATTGCCGTGCACGCAGAAGACCAAGCTAGAATCAATCAGAGGCGTCAGGAATTTGCCGGGATTTCCGATGTTGCCGTGCACTCGCAAATTCAAGACAATCAAGCAGCTTTATTGGCAACTCAACTAGCAGTAAAACTTTCTAATAAATATCAGCGGCGTCTGCACATTCTGCACCTTTCAACGGGGGATGAAGCTGAGCTTTTGCGCCAGGAAAAACCGAGTTGGGTGACAGCAGAAGTGACCCCGCAGCATTTGTTGTTAAATACCAGCGCCTATCAAAAAATTGGCAGTTTAGCTCAGATGAATCCGCCTTTGCGCGAGCCCCGCGATAACGAAATACTTTGGCAAGCTTTACTCGACGGCGTAATTGATTTTATCGCCACGGATCACGCGCCGCACACATTAGCAGAAAAAGCTCAAGAATATCCAAATACGCCGTCTGGAATGCCCGGAGTCGAAACTTCTTTGCCTTTGATGCTGACGCAAGCAGTAGAGGGAAGATGTACAGTGGCGCAAGTTGCTAATTGGATGTCGGCAGCCGTTGCTAAGGCTTATAAGATTCCCAACAAAGGGGCGATTTCTCCGGGTTTTGATGCCGATTTAGTCTTAGTTGATTTGGAGAACTACCGCCCGGTGGTCGGAGCAGAGATGGCGAGCAAGTGCGGCTGGAGTTCCTTTGAAGGTTGGAGTTTGACTGGGTGGCCAGTTGTGACTGTTGTTGGAGGAAAAGTGGTTTTTGAAAACGGTAAATTGGATACAAATGTGAGGGGAGAAGCCTTGACATTTGACGCTGAGTAAGCATGAATTTAACTCAAGTGTTATAATTGGGTATTCCTGCATCGCCAAGGCGATTTTACCCATGCTTCTTCAAGAACTAGAAACACAACTCCTGGCCTTAACTCCGACTGAGAAAGCTGAAGCCATCCGGCTTTTAACCCAAAGTTTAAGTAATAGCTGGCCAGGAATTACCAAAACTCCCGACGTGTGTGGTGGCGATGCTTGCATTGCCAAAACTCGCATCCCAGTTTGGCTGCTTGAAAGTTTTCGCCGTGAAGGTTCAAGCGATTCTGAACTTCTACAATTTTATCCCCATCTAAGCGCTGCCGATCTAGTCAATGTTTGGACTTATGCTGATGCACATCTGGAGGAAATCGAAGAAGCAATCTGCAAGAATGAGGAAGCCTGAGTCATGCTGAATTTGTATGCAGACGAACAATTTCCTTTGCCCGTTGTGCAATTGCTGCGCGCTTTTGGTCACAATATCCTGACTGTTCAGGAAGCAGGAAAAGCAGGACTTGGGATTCCCGATCCAGAGGTGCTAGCATTTGCTATAAGCAAAGATAGAGCTGTTTTGACATTAAATCGGTTTGATTTTATCGGACTGCACAACCGACAGCCAGACCACTCTGGTATTATTGTTTGTACCAAAAATCGGAATGTAGAAATGTTGGCAATACGCATCAATGATGCTATTGCTGGTGAAGAAAGTTTGAGAGGCAAATTAATTCGTGTCAACCGTCCGCAGTAAGTACGCGCGAGCGAAGCTATCTTCCCGCAGGGGTTCCCGAAGGGTAGGGAATCGCACTCGCTCAATTTTCCCATTGCCAATCCAATAACTCGCCATTACCAATCACTTCAGCTTGCCGCCCGTTATCGAGATAACTTAAAGAAATTTGCAAATAATTTTCTGGTTGGTACTGCAATCTTTCCGCCCATTCGATCGCCACAATTCCCAAATCCATTTCTAACCCGTCCCAATAACTTTCTAAGTGCAAAGCCTCCACTTCTTGGGGTTCCAGTCGATACAAATCTAGATGATACAGCGGAATTCGCCCTCCAAAATACTCGTTAATCAGCGTGAAAGTAGGACTTTCGATCGAGTCTGAGATTCCTAAACCTTCAGCGATGCCTTGAACCAAGGTAGTTTTGCCCGCACCTAAATCTCCTTGTAATAAGATTACAGTGCCGGCGGGGAGCGATCGACCTAACGCAACACCAAACTTGCGCGTAGCCTCAGAATCGGGAAGCAAAGTTTTCATTTCAATAATTAGTCATTAGTCATTTGTTATTTGTTATTTGTTACTCGCTGGCGGCGGCCAATAACCAATAACCAATAATATTAGTCAACAGTCAACAGTCAACAGTTAACAGTCAGCAGCTTAAATGTTCTGCGCGCGGCCGTACCAACGCAGCAACATCCCCGCCAACCTTTGCGAATTGTGGCGAATTAAACCCGTATTTTCATCTTCATCCATGACATTGGCGATGACAACTCGTCGCCCCAATTGCGTCACGGCTTCTCGATCGAGGACAACCGGATAAGAATTCTCCTGAGAATAGCGGATCAAAGCCTTTGCAGAAGGGACTTTTCCTTGAACTACTACAGCATCGAACAGCGGCCGGCCGCAAGCGCGGTCGATCGCCCGAATGTGGTCTGCAACACTGTATCCGTCAGTTTCCCCCGGCTGAGTCATAATATTGCACACATAAATTCGCGGAACTTCGCTGTTGGCGATCGCATCAGCAATTTCCGGCACCAACAAATTCGGAATGACACTCGTATAAAGACTCCCCGGCCCAATAATAATAAAATCCGCTTCCCGAAGACCTTCCACAGCCCTAGGTAATGCCGGAGGATTAGCAGGATTACAGCCTATTTTGAGGATTTGCCCGTTAGCTTTTGTAATGCTGGACTCCCCCTCAATCCTGCGGCCGTCAGCGAGTTCTGCCCACAAAGAAACATCGCTCAGAGTAGCCGGCAGCACCTCTCCCCTCACTGCTAAAACTTTAGAACTCGCCGCGATCGCCTGTTCCAAATCTCCAGCAATATCGCTCATCGCCGTCAAAAACAAATTCCCAAAACTGTGACCCACCAAACCGTCACCAGCCCGGAAACGATATTGAAATAACTCAGTCAATAACTTTTCCTCATCTGCCAAAGCAGCCAAACAATTGCGAATGTCCCCCGGCGGCAATACCCCAATTTCCCGCCGCAGCCGCCCGGAAGACCCGCCATCATCCGCCACCGTGACAATAGCAGTGATTTTGGCGCTGTAATCCTTCAATCCCCTGAGCAAATTAGAAAGGCCCGTACCACCCCCAAGTGCCACAATTTTCGGGCCGCGGTGCAAGCGGCGGTGGTTGAGGAGTCGATCGACCAATTCCTCATTCCCTTCGGGCATCAGCACTTGAGTAATAGAGTTCAAACTGCGAGTTTGACCCCACAGAATTAACAAAATCCCGCCAGCAATGATGATCGGCCCCGACACGTAATTGGGAATAACTTCCGCAATCCACGCCAAAAAATTTCTCAACAATTGCAATAAGAAGAAAATGGGAGTCATCCCAGTCCAAATCGCTAAACCCAAAGTGGCAAGTACCACGCCGCTAGCACTAATCAGCAGCCACCGTTTCACTAACAGTCCGGGGGCTAACCACTTAAACCACTGGTGAACTCGCCCGTTCCGCAAAGAAGGGGGGTAAGGATTTCTGGATTGGGCAAAAACCTGCTTGGCTTTAGCCAAGACGCGGAGGGCTTTAGGAAGTGAACTAATTGACATGGTTAATTAGTCTTAAGGGTATTGGAACAGCTCGACCGGACAAATTTACAATACAAGAGAGTTTTGATTCTGGCAGTCAATTTAAGTAATTAGTGATTAGTCATGAGTCATGAGTCATTAGGTAGACTGATGACTGAGGACTCACAACTTATTGATAACATCCTATGGCAGAGCCACTAATCGAACTCAAGGGGGTAAGTAAGTCCTTCGGCCAGAACCCGATCCTCGATCGAGTCGATCTGAGGATTTATCGGGGAGAGGCCCTGGCAATTATTGGCCCTTCCGGGACGGGGAAATCTACGATTCTGCGGATAATTGCGGGTTTGTTGGCCCCGGATGCCGGTGAGGTTTTTGTTCAGGGACAGCGCAGGGTCGGATGGGTGGACGACGTGGCAGATCCGATCGGAATTGGGATGGTTTTTCAGCAAGCGGCTTTGTTTGATTCGCTGACGGTGGAGGAGAATGTCGGTTTTTTACTTTACCAGCATTCTAAGCTGCCGCGCCGCCGCATTCGGGAATTGGTGGAGGAAAAGTTGGAGATGGTGGGTTTGCCGCGAATTGGCGAACGCTATCCGGCGCAGTTGTCTGGGGGAATGAGGAAGCGGGTAAGTTTTGCCCGCGCTATCATGGCGAATCCTGATAATGACAGGGATAATCCAGAGGTTTTGCTGTACGACGAACCGACGGCGGGTTTAGATCCGATCGCTTCGACGGTAATTGAAGATTTAATCCGTGAGTTGCAGGCGGCTAACGGTGTTTGCAGCACTTATGCGATCGTCACTCACCAAGACAGTACCATCCGCCGCACTGCCGATCGCATCGTGTTTCTCTATCGAGGCAAAGTGCAGTGGGAGGGAACTGTCAATGACATTGCATCGACAGATAATTTACTGATCAGACAATTTTTTAGCGGCAGTGTTACTGGGCCAATTCCAGCGCTTGGATAGTCAATTGTTATTAGTCAATTTTCATGAGCCATTAGTCAGCAGTCATTAATGTCGAGGGTAATATGGCAACAAAAAAAATTCAGAAATTGCGAGTTTATAAATTATCAGAACGACTAGCAGATGAAATTTGGCAAACTGTTAAGACTTGGGAGCCATTTGCCAAAGATACGCTCGGCCAACAAATTGTCCGTTCAGCCGATAGCATCGGTGCTAACATAGCAGAAGGAGTGGGACGAGGCACTTATCAAGACAACAGACGCTTTGTCAAGATAGCTAGAGGTTCTTTATATGAAAGTCAACACTGGTTGAGACGAGCTTACACTCGAAACCTTTTAAACGTTCAACAAGTAAATACATTCACAGCAATCATTAATGACTTAGCCCACTCAATTAAACTCATACCTACAATCTATCGGGTCATCCCCTAAAAATGATGCTCAATGACTAATAACCCATAACTAATAACCCATAACTAATGACCAATGACTAAGGAGGTAATATGCGATCGCGAACTGTAAGAGAAGGTTCTGTCGGGCTCTTAATTTTAGTAGGAATCGGTTTATTTGGCGGCTTAGTGCTGTGGCTGCGGGGCGTGCAGCTAGGGAACCGCAGCTACAAATTCGCCGTAGAATTTGGCAGCGCCCAAGGAATGCAAATAGGCACGCCCATCAGGTATCGTGGGGTTGCAGTCGGTAAAATTACCGCCCTCCAACCGGGTTCCAACGGCGTAGACGTGACGCTGGAGATTGCCCCCGGTACTTTAGTGATTCCCCGGGATGTTACGATCGAAGCGAATAAATCCGGTTTAATTGGCGAATCGTCGATCGACATTACCCCCAACTCGATTTTGCCAGAATCGTTACTTACCGCCAATCCCGTTAGTGCCGACTGTCCCCCTGAGATTATCTGCAACAATTCGCGCTTAAAAGGTCAAGCTGGAGTCACTATCGACGAACTTATTCGGTCCACAGTTCGCCTAGCTAACTTCTACACTGACCCCGCGCTGTTTAACAATATTAAATCTCTTGCCGAGAATACAGCCAACACCGCTAAAGGTGCAGCTAAACTAACTCAAGATTTATCGACTTTAACTAAAACTGCCCAAGCGGAAATAAAAACTTTAAATCAATCTGTAAGGGGAGACATTGGCAGCTTAAATCAATCTGTAAAAACCGAAATAGCAAGTTTAAATCAATCATTAAAGGGGGAAGCCCGCAGTTTAAATCAATCATTAAAGGGGGAAGCCCGCAGTTTAAATCAATCATTAAAGGGGGAAGCAAGCACCTTAAATCAATCGCTCACGACGGAAATATCAGCAGTCGCCGCTGATGTTTCTAAAGTAGCATCTACGGCGGACACTTCCACAAAAGCTGTATCTGCCGCTGCGATAAATTCTGCTAATTCAGTAACTCAAGCAGCCAATCAAATTACATTAACAGCAAACCAAGTCAATTCTTTAGTAACAACCAACCGCGCCAGTTTAGTCTCAACTCTGAATAACATCAATCAAAGCAGTCAGGAACTGCAGGTAGCTGTCAGCAGTTTGAACCCGACAATTAATCGAATCAACCAAGGACAATTGCTGAACAATTTAGAAGTTTTATCAGCGAATGCTGCCCAAGCTTCTAGTAGTTTGCGAGATTTATCCAGCCAGGTAAACAATCCCGCCACTTTGCTATTATTGCAGCAAACTCTAGATTCTGCACGAGCTACATTTCAGAACGTGCAGAAAATTACTTCCGACGTGGATGATTTGACAGGAGATCCGGCTTTCCGCAACAACATTCGCAGGTTGTTCAACGGATTGGGAGGCTTATTGGGTTCGACAGAACAACTACGACACCAAGTTAAAGTGACTCAAACATTAGCTCCCCTTTCTGAGAAAGTAAATGCGAGTACCCCTGCCAAAAATCAATCAGTAGAGCCTGGATTCCCCAGCTTGAACAAACAGCAAAAATTGCCTGTTATACCTTCTCAAACTGCCAGGTCAGCCGAACGATTTGCTCCCGAAAATACCCCTTAAAACAGGGTATCATTGAATAACTACCCTGGCAAAAATCGCGACTTACTCTAGTTAGTAAGGGGCGCACTTCACACCCCGATTACAGCTAGTTAGTAAGGTGCGCCCTGCACACTCCGCCATTAAAGTTATTGTGCCAATGCTATTAACAAAAAACTATTTCAATTTCAACAATAAAAACCACTGACGCAAACATTATCGAAATCGGCTGAAACCAAATAACAGTATACTGTAACTTGGGAAAAATTGCCAGATGACTTTAAATTACCAGACAATCCTCTAGAAAACATCGACCAACCAGTTTTAGCCGCCGCCCTGCGAGAAGCCTTGGATCTCGCATGATTTATCCTAGCTTCAATGCTAATAGCTTCCAATTTTGGACTGTGTGCCAAAGTCAACGACAAAACAGTAGTAAAAGCCCCAGATTGGGTCTACGTTCCCTCGGTATTGCCAGCAGAACCCGGAGAAGTTCGCCGCAGTTATACGCCCAATGCTGAGGGAGAAGTACCCGCAGTAGTGATGGAATTTTTATCGGATACTGACGGTAGTGAATATTCAAATAAACAGACATATCCTTACAGAAAATGGCGGTTTTACGAGCTAATTTTGCCAGTACCAATTAATGTAATTTTTGAACCTAAATCGGGAGTATTGGAAGTGTACAGACTCTCGAACTCGGGAGAATACGAACTGCAATAACCGGATGCTAATCAGCGATTCTGGATAGAATCAATGGGTTTATTTCTGGGGGTTTGGGAAGGTGAAAAATCTCAGATAACGGGTTTTTGGTTGCGCTGGTGGGATGAGAATGGCAATTTGCTGCTGTGGGGTGCCGAACGGGTGGAACAGGAACGCCAGAGGGCCGAAGAGGAACGCCAGAGGGCCGATCGACTAATGGCATACTTAAGAAGTCAGGGTATCGATCCTGATGGCATTTGAAGGTGTGGGATGTCGATCGACCTTTCGGGCCTTAATCCAATCCCATTTTGATTGCACAATCGAGTCAGCAAGGGCGTTTTAGATTAAAAATAACCACAATTAAGGAGCGTCAGGCATGACTGCAACAACATTAGAAGAGAAATTAGATCGGCCGTTGCTATTTCCAGGGTTAACTTGGGAACAATTCAAAACCTTAGAACCGATGCTCGATATTCCAGGGGTTCGGCTGTTATTTTTAGATGAAATACTGGAGATTCAGAAAAGGCCTGGAAGAAAACACGAAACAGCCAAGGGACGTATCGGTGCGTTGGTAGAAACTTACATGATGCCGGCAGGAATCGATTTCACCGCTACGGAGTCTCTGGCATTAGAAAATGAATCGCGACTGGTGAAGTGTGAAGCAGACAAGTCTTACGAATTGGCTGCTGATAGAGAACGTCCAGATTTAGCGATCGAAGTAGCCGTCACTAGCGGTGGAATTGATAAGCTAGAGGCTTACAAACGGCTGCAAATCCCTGAAGTCGGGTTTTGGGAAAACAGCCGACTGTCTCTGTATGCTCTCAGACAGCAAGCATACGAAGAGATTGCGAGTTCGCAATTGCTCCCAGAACTCGATATTGGTTTACTCGTCAGGTGTGTTAATATGCCGAGTCATGTTGAGGCAATTAAGGAATTCAAAAGGGCGATGGATCTCAATACTACCAACAGGAACATAGCTATCAATTAATTACTAAAAGTCGCAGTGAAGTGCTGCAACGGCGTTTATAAATAAATGGAAAACTCATTGTTTTTGCTCGGAAAGATAATGGATAAAAATTACGGCTTCCTGATGAATTACCCTCAGCACTAGAAGCGGAACGCCAGCGTGCTGCTGAACTCGATTCTTTGTTAGCGCGTTACCGAGATCGGTTTGGCGAATTGCCTGAGAGTAACGGCTAAAAAGTAAGGGTGCGATCGCGCTTCACCGATCTCAATCGCCCGCGTGTTATTGTTACCTAACTCTCCTTGACAAATCTCAGGTTTTGTGGGGTGGGCGAGAAGTGGTCTTAAATTTTAAATGGCGGAGGCGATCGTTTTGCGATCGAACTTGGGCATTCTAGAGATAGGTGCTTTGCGAGTGCCTGGAAAACAGCGACGCCAAGAGTTAGCAATGGAAAGCACACAGAAAAAATCTAGTGATAGTCGGGTTAATCGGAGCGATCGAATTAAGCAGATTTTTGCGTTAGTATCAATGGTTTCATTTGGTGGTTCTGCGATTTTTGGTATTTTCAGTCTGTTCAGCAGCGGTTTGAGCAGCCAGCACCAACAAAAGCAGGCGACTGCGACAGTTTCCCAGGAATCTTTGCTGGTGGCGCAGGAACGGGGATATGAAACGGTTTTGCAGCGGGAACCGCAGAACCATACGGCTCTGGAGGGGTTGGCAAATGTGCGGTTGCAGATGAATAATGGGAAAGGGGCGATCGAGCCTTTGGAGAAGTTGGTGAAGCTAAATCCTGACAGGGCGGATTATAAGGCGCTGTTGGAGCAGGCTAAGGGGAAGTAGTAGGCGAGCGGTCAATTTTTTAGTAAGATAGATTGAAAATCCTTAAATTAAATGCAGCTTCCTAATTAAAATACCCGACTTAGTATCACAAAAGGATTGAATATGGGCATAGTACGCATGGGGCCACCAAGAGAAATCATCTCCCAACTAAAAGAAGCTTACGGGATTAATAATTTTATTGAAACAGGAACTTATCAAGGCAATACAGCCTACTGGGCTAGTCAAGTATTTGAACAAGTTTTTACAATAGAGTATTCTCAAGATATTTATCATAAAGTTACCCAAAAATACGGTCATATCAAAAACATAGAATTTCTGTACGGTGATACTAGAAACATTCTTGACAATACAGTATCAAAACTTGAGAACCCAAGTTTATTCTGGCTTGACGCTCATTGGAGCGGAGGGCAAACCTATGGAGAAATCGATGAGTGTCCCTTACTCGCAGAAATCGAAATAATTAACCGAGCCGACTGCGAACACTTTATTTTTATTGATGATGCCCGATTGTTTTTATCTCCTCCACCGCCGCCCCATTCACCTCCACACTGGCCGGATATTAGCGCAGTATTAAATTTGTTGAATTCAGGAAAAAACAGCAGGCATATTGTAATTATTGATGATGTTATTATTGCTGTTCCGGCGCTGGCAAAAGAAGTAATTGTTCAGTATTGCCAAGATTTGCTCGCAACTTTAGGAAATACAGGCAGCGGGAAACAGGAACAAAATCATCGAAGCACAGGGGTGTCTGCTAATAATATTAATCAGGTAGAGTCTATCAATAACTATGAATTAAAGATTATAGAAAATTTTATTGCTTCCGGTAATGTGGTTTTCGATATTGGTGCAAACATAGGTAGCTGGACAAATCAAGTATTAAACATATGCCCCGACGTTCAAATCCATTTGTTTGAGCCAGCACCGCCAATATATCAAACACTTCTACAAAACCTGGCTGAACCGATTAAAACAGGTCAACTCGTGTTAAACAACTTGGCAATAGCACACCAACAGGAAATCAGGGAATTTTATTATTACGAGAAATTATCAGGGTGGAGTACATTTCACCGCCGATTTGAAATCGAAAAACAGTATAATATTCATTCACCTAAGCCATTTCAGGTTTTAACAGCTACTCTTGATGATTATGTCCAAACAAGGGCTATAAAGCGAATTAATTTCTTAAAAATTGATACAGAAGGCGGCGAATTAGAAGTTCTTCACGGAGCAACTAACCTCTTGCAAAAAGGCCAAGTAGATTATATTCAGTTTGAGTATGGCGGAACATTTGTTGATGCCAACATCACATTAAAACAAGTATTCGAGCATTTACAAAAATTTCGTTATACAATGTTTAAAATACTGCCCAATGCTTTACAACCCTTACCCGAGTTTTTACCAGAATATGAGAATTACGAGTATAGCAACTTTTTAGCAGTGAACGAGAGGTTCACAGCTTTGATTTTTAGTGAAGCACCAAATCTGCTCGATTTGCAGCAGCTTTGCGGAAAACATTCTGTTGCACCGCGCGGCATTATTCACATTGGGGCACACGAAGGCAAGGAAATTGCAAGATACCGAGAAATGGGAGTGCAAAGGGTACTGTTTGTTGAAGCCAACCCTGCTGTGTTTGAACGTTTGAAAACGAATATAGCGGGTTTTCCTCACGTGCTAGCGGTGAATTGTGCAATTAGCAACATCAACGGCACAAGCACATTGTATGTAACTTCTATGGATCAAAGCAGTTCGATATTACCATTGAAGGAGCATCAAAAGTTTTATCCAGAAATCAAGGAAGTTGAGCGTGTAGTTGTGGAGTCGAGAACTCTGGATACACTTCTAGAAGAACTTCAAATTAACCCAGCCGATTTTAATATATTAAACATTGACATTCAAGGTGCAGAGTTGTTGGCTTTGCAGGGAGCAACCAACGTTCTCAGACACATAGAAGCAATAAACACGGAAGTTAATTATGAAGAACTGTATGAAGGCTGCGCTTTAATTGACGAAATCGATGATTTTCTGGAGATGTGCGGTTTCGATCGCGTAGCAACGACAACACCGTTCCATCCATCTTGGGGCGATGCGTTTTATGTGAAAAAGCCCGCAGTCACAATGTCCACCCTGGGTAGAAACGGGCGGTTTGCCAATCAAATATTTCAGTATGCTTTCTTGACAATATACGCAAAAGAACATAACTTGAGAGTAGAGACACCAGCCTGGATTGGTCAGGCTCTCTTTGGTTGCAAGGATCAGCCAATTTCTCAGGAGTTACCTGTAGTTAGCGAAGAAACTAATAACCTTTTAGAAGCTCGCATACCTAATGCAAAAGAAACATTCAAAAATGTAAATTTTTGGGGTTACTTTCAGTACCATACAAAGTATTATGCAGCGCACAAGGAGTATTTTCGGTCTCTGTTCAAACCGGTGCCGACAATAGAAACTAAAATGAAGGAGGCCTTGGATTGTTGGCGATCGCGTGGCAAAACAATCGTCGGTTTGCATTTGCGGCGGGGAGACTACGGCTACAGCGATTTCTTCATAGCACCGAGCGAATGGTACAGAGAATGGCTAAAAGGTTTGTGGGAAACTCTGGATGAACCAATACTATTTATTGCCAGCGATGAACCGGAAAAAGTTTTAACTGATTTTGAGGAGTATAATCCCATCACGACCAAAGATTTAGGTTGGGAGTTACCGGAAGCAGAATTTTATCCAGATTTTTATTTATTGAGCCAGTGCGATATTGTAGCAATTTCAAATAGCTCATTTTCCTTTGCAGCTTGTATGCTCAACGAAAAAGGCAAATTTTTCTTTCGTCCGCACTTGTCTGCCCAAAAACTCATTCCTTTCGATCCGTGGAATAGCGAACCAATTTTGCGGAATGTCAACGTTATCAGCTCTACTAACGAAATTAACCCCGAATTAATAACAACTGCGAAAACAATTAATCTTGACTTGATTGAAGAAACGATCCAGAAATTAAACCTCAGAGAAGTTAATTTAATCATTTTCCCAAATTGGCATCAGCCAGAAGAGTCTCTCTCTGGGGAGTTGTCAGGAGTCATCAAAGCTGTTTTGGCTCATCGCGATCGCGATCGCATCACTCTACTGATAGACAGTAGCGAGATTGATGAAGAGGATGCTAACCTTATTTTGTGCAATGTTACCATGACTTTGCTGCTGGAAGAGGATTTAGATGTTGGCGAGGTGCCGGAAATTACCTTAATCGGACAGATGAGCGAAATACAATGGGAAATTCTTTGGTCCAGTCTCCGCGCTCGCATTGTATTAGAGCAAGAAAATAAACAGATGGCACACAAAGCAGGTAACTTACCGCATTGTAAAATAGAAAACTTCGCCAATATCAAATTATAAAAACTAAGTTTAAGCGGGTGCAACTTATGAACAATAATGTTTTTCAATCGTCGTTCAACAGGATAATTCCACCTGAGATTAAAAATGATGGATTTTATCGGGCAATTCAAAGGATTGTTCACAACGAAGATATTAAAACTGTCTTAGAAATTGGCTCGTCATCGGGAGAAGGAAGTACAGAGGCATTGGTGACAGGGATTCGGCAAAATCCGAACAACCCAACGCTATTCTGTATAGAAATTTCACAACCTCGCTTTGCTGAACTAAAAAAGAGATATGCTAATGATGATTTTGTCAAGTGCTACAACGTCTCTACTGTTTCTTTAGAAGAATTTCCCGAGGAAGAAGAAGTTATCAACTTCTACAACAACATTAATACAGGTTTAAGAGTTTACCCACTAGAACAGGTAATAGATTGGCTACGAGATAATATAAAATATGTTGAAGAATCCGGGGTTGAGCAGAACGGAATCAAAAAAATAAAGCAAGAAAATAACATCGATATTTTTGATGTAGTGATAATAGACGGCTCTGAATTTACGGGACGAGGGGAGCTTGACGAAATATATGGAGCCAAGTTTATTATGCTTGACGACATCGATACGTTTAAGAACTATCAGAATTATTGCAGATTACTTTCAGATTCCAACTATGTACTGGTAGAGCAAAATCTATTTTTGCGTCACGGTTATTCGGTTTTCAAGAAGACTGAAGCAATAGAAAAAAATCGCCAAGTTTCCGATATGCCCCTACATTTTTTCACAATCGTTCTCAATGGACAACCGTTTATTCGGTACCATATCCAAGTTTTAAAAGAGTTACCTTTTCAGTGGCACTGGCATATTGTTGAGGGTGTAGCAGACTTGAAGCACGATACAGCTTGGTCTTTAAGCTCAGGGGGAAAAATTGCGGACGAAATTCACAACAACGGACGCAGTAATGACGGAACTGCTGAGTACATTGACGAACTGGCAAGACAATACCCTGAAAACATTACAGTATATCGCAAACCGGAAGGTGTTTTCTGGGAGGGAAAACGCGAAATGACGAATGCGCCATTGACAAACATTAGAGAGGAATGTTTGCTGTGGCAATTGGATGTAGATGAACTGTGGACAGCCGATCAAATTTGTACGGCGCGACAGATGTTTATCAATCATCCTGAAAAAACAGCAGCTTTCTACTGGTGCTGGTATTTTGTTGGAGAAAATCTGGTTATTAGCACTCGCAATTGTTATGCTCAGAATCCTCAACAAGATTGGTTGCGTACTTGGAGATTTAAGCCGGGAGCATTTTGGGTCGCACACGAACCCCCAATATTAGCGGAACCCAATTCTGACGGTTGGCGGGATGTGGCTAAGGTCACTCCTTTTTTACACGAAGAAACTGAAGAAGCCGGGCTAATTTTTCAACATTTCGCTTACGCCACAATAGAACAGTTGCGTTTTAAAGAGGAATACTACGGTTATGCTAATGCTGTTGCTAAATGGACCCAGTTGCAGCGACAAACTAGATTCCCGGTTTGCTTGAGTCAGTATTTTCCCTGGGTTAAAGATTTAACGGCGGTCGATACTGCAAAGGCTTGTGACATCCAGCCGATCGCGCAGAAAGAAAAAGATAGCAATACCTGGAAGTTTGTAGAAGTACCTCAGCAACAAAAATCGGCAAAACCTCAAAAGCCATTTCCCCAAATAATTGTAGACGGCGTATTTTTTCAGCGCTATAAAACGGGAATTGCTCGGGTCTGGAAATCTCTGTTAGAAGAATGGGTAGAAAACGGTTTTTCCGAACACGTAGTTGTTATTGACAGAACGGGAACAGTACCGGAAATTCCCGGCATCCAGTACCGTCCTTTGCCTGATTACAACTATGACACAGTGGATGCCGATCGCGAAATGCTGCAGCAAGTTTGCGACGAACAGAGTGCAGACTTATTTATCTCGACTTACTACACAACTCCCCTATCAACTCCCTCTGCATTCATAGCGTATGACATGATTCCAGAATTTGAAGGAGTAAATTTAAGTACACCGATGTGGCGCGAAAAGCATTTCGGGATTCGCCACGCATCTGCATACATCGCCATTTCCGAAAATACAGCCCGTGACTTAGTAAAGTTTTTTCCAGATATTGCCTCAGATTCAGTAACTGTAGCTCATTGCGGAGTTAACAGTAAATTTTCACCAGCGAGTCCAGAGGCAGTTAATCATTTTAAAAACAAGTACGGTATCTCAAAGCCATACTTTCTTTTGATCGGGCCTGGAATTGGCTATAAGAATGGAACTTTGTTTTTTCAGGCTTTTGCTCAACTTGAAAGCAGACAAGGGTTTGAAATTGTCTGTACGGGGAGTGATTTTTTATTAGATACAAAGTTTAGATCCTATACGTCAGGTTGTACGGTGCATATCGTACTGCAACTCAGCGATGAAGAGTTGATAGCTGCTTATTCCGGTGCTGTTGCACTGGTTTATCCGTCGAAGTATGAAGGTTTTGGCTTACCTGTGCTGGAGGCGATCGCTTGCGGATGTCCAGTCATTACTTGTGCAAATGCCTCTATACCTGAAGTCGCAGGGAAAGCTGCATTATATGTTAACGATGCTGATGTTAGCGAACTGGCAAATGCGCTTTGCGAAGTGCAAAAGCCGGATGTTCGCAAGGCCTTAATTGCTGCGGGTCTCAAACAAGCGCAAAATTTTTCGTGGTCGAAAATGGCGAAAACGGTGAGTTTGGCTTTGATAGATGCAGCATTCTTGCCTTTAAAGCTGGGGTCAATCAATTTAATCGTTTTCCCAAATTGGCTAGCATCAGAAGAGACGATTTGCGAAGAATTTACACAAGTTATCAGGGCGATCGCTTCTCACCCCGATCGAATGAAGATGACATTACTTGTAGATACTGGCAACATTTCTGACGAGGATGCAAATCTGATTTTATCCAGTGTCGCTATGAATCTGCTGATAGAAGAAGATTTGGACGTTACTGAGTGTGCCGAAATTTCCTTGGTAGGACAACTGGAGGAAAAACAGCGGGAAGCGCTGTTGAGCCGCATCCAGGCTAGACTTGTCTTAGAGAACGAAAATAAACAGGCGATCGCAGCAGCAAAAGCAGAAAACCTTCCCTGCTGCGATCTCGCTAGCTTCAGTCGCAAGCGAGCCGTCCAATCAGAAACAGGAGATTGGCAGTTGATTTTACCAGAAAGTTTATTTCTCACAATTTCTCAAAGACACAATAATTTTAACGAAAAACCCCCCGCCATTTTCTACTTAGAATACCTCCAAAGAAACTGTCCGACTATCGATTTAGATACCTTGTCGCGCGTAGGTTCAATTATTGAGAATACATCTTGGGAAGAACCTGTATCAGCGACGGATTTAAACAATTTTGCTGTAGTCGCTTTGATAGAAGCAGAGCAGTGCCAGGAATCATCCCTCAAAGAAATATATATCAATACAGCTTTAGAAGCCTTAAAGAGTGCAGTTGATTTATACAATCATCCACTCTGTGCAGCTCATTTTGCCCTAGTTCTTGCCCTGACTGGGGAATCCGATGAATCAATTAAAGAAGCTTTTCATTTTTTGGTATCCCTTGGTATTCAGCAGTCTGCTGGCAGCTCACTAGAAAAAATTCCTCCAGCTCTTGTTTATCTGCCACCGACTGCTAGTAGTTTGAAGACGTACCAAGCAGAACAGCTAACTCAAATTTTACAAGCCGAAGACGCTCGCAGTCAATCGATATTATTGTTAATTGAAGCACTAGGTCGATCGCAGATTATTTCTTACAATGAATTCGGAATGAGGCTGCTGCACCTAACGGCCCAAGTTTTACCAGATTCTGGTTCCATAAACTTAAAAATAGGAGTATACAGTCTGCTAAACGATCAATCGGAAGGAGTCATGTATTTGCACCGTGCCAAACAAATTTCCTCGAATTCCGCACCCGTGCTGCAAGCTCTATACATCGCCTGTAAAGATTTAGAGCAGATAGAATATGCCCAGCAATGGCTAAATTTTGCTAGAGAATTGGGTCAACAGCATCCCAATTCTCTAGAGTGGAGATGGACTGACTTAGAAGTTAACAGTCCCTTCACTTACGTGCCTTTTGAAACTCAACTTTTATTAGCAGTTGAACCGAGGTTTTACGGTTGTATAACCAGCAGCGTATTGATTGCCGAAAGAGACTGGTTTGAAAAAGAAATGGAATTTTGGCGCAGTGCGATCGCACCAGGCATGACTGTTATCGATGTGGGTGCTAATGTAGGAGTTTACACCTTTAGCGCTGCTCTCCGGGTCGGTTCCCAAGGCCACGTGCTGGCAGTAGAGCCTTTTTCGGGGTGCGTTAGCTATTTGCAAGAAACCTGTAGAATAAATCATCTAAACTGGGTGAAAGTCTGTGCCGGTGCTGCCAGCGATCGCTCTGGAACAGTTCGCTTATCTCTTTCTCCGGCCAGTGAATTAAACAAAATCGTCACTGGCGAAGCTGTCGCAGAAATGCAGTCAGACTCTTTTGAAGAAGTCACCTGCTTTACTCTAGACAGCTTGATTGAGCAGGAAAACTTGAGCCGACTAGATTTCCTCAAAATAGATGTTGAAGGGCACGAACTGTCAGTATTGACAGGCAGCGACAGAATCTTATCTGAATTTGCTCCCGTCATTATGTATGAAAATATCGCTGCCGGAAGTAAAGAGAGCAATTTACCTGTTGCTGACTACCTTAGAGGGAAAGGATATAGATTATTCCGCTATCAACCTTACTTGCAGAACCTAATTCCTGTAAACTCCGCCGAGGAGTTGCACGGAAATATGAATATAATCGCTTTACCCCCAAATCAAAGTTACCTATTAACTCAAGAATAATCAGTTTTGGAAACAGAAGAGGATACTTTGATTATGACATTTTTTATTGAAAGCTTAAAGAAAAGTGGTCATTTAGAGCAAGTTCACATGACACTTTGTAATGTGGGCTGTCGTAAATTAACAAGCCAAGATGACTATGGCAGCCAGGGATGGAATATTTTTGCACCTCGGCTGACTATCTACGGTTTTGATGCAGATGCAGATGCTTGCCAAGCAGCCAATGCTGACCTTGAATCACGACAAGTCAATTGGACTGAAAAACATATTCCTCTAGCCTTAGCAAACTCTGTAGGTGAATCTACACTTTATGTCACACAACATCCCATGTGCAGTTCGCTTTATCCACCGAATGAACCTTACTTGGAGCGTTTTTTAGGACTACCCGAACTGGTGAACTTAGATTTTTGTATAGAACTTGAAACCACCACTTTAGATGAGTTCTGCCAGCAGGAAGGAATTGATGAAATAGATTTCCTGCAAATTGATGTTCAAGGTGCCGAACTTTTGGTATTAGAAGGTGCAGTAGAAATTTTAAAACGAAGTGTTCTAGGTGTTCAAGTTGAAGTTTCGTTTTCAAATTTATACTTAAATCAACCTTTGTTTGCAGATGTAGATATCTATCTCAGGAAGCAAGGTTTTACACTATTTGATTTAACAGGTGCTCGCCGTTTCCGCAGTCATTCCCCTATTGGTTCAACACTACGCGGCGGACAATTACTGTGGGGAGATGCGTTTTACTTCCGCGATTTAATTGGAGAAGACATTAATCAAAATATGGCAACACCTGACAATATTCTTAAATTGGCTTGCATTGCCGATATTATGAATTTCCCCGACTACGCTTTAGAATTATTGGAGTATCTAACTTTGCAACATGGCAATAACCCCCAATATAACTTTGCCAACAATATCATTGAGGGCCTAGCTCAATTTCCCGAGCTAGTTAAGCAGGGACTAGGTTCCCTGCCTATCGTTGCCAGAATTCGGGATTATATTAGTGATTGTGATATTGACTCGTTTGAGAGTATAGCTTAATAAGGCTAACTTTGGAGATAAATTTGCCACATCTGCTCGTATGCTTTTTCCATCTCTCGCGTAAACTGCTGGGCATTCCAAAGCGGAGAAGTTTGCCTTGACTGCCACAGTTTCCACGAAATTTGTTGCCGCAAAGCAGCATCTTTTCCTAAGCGAATTCCCCATTCGACATATTCTTCATCAGTCCAAGCAATTCCCTCTGTTACCCCTGCATTCATCATCATAGTGTAGCTGTTGCGAGCTGCAAATTGCTGCCCGACTCGCGTCACCAAGGGAATGCACATCCAAAGAGTCTCTAGAGTGGTTGTGGCTCCATTGTAAGGATAAGTATCCAGAACTACATCCGCAATACCTAAGTTAGCTCGGTGAACTTCTTCTGAAGTAACTGTTGCCAAAAATCGCAAGCGATCGCCCTCCAAACCCTCTTCTTCTGCTAACTGGTTAAAGAATTTTTGAATCGATTGTTCGTCAGCCCCCCCTTTAATTAAAAAATAACTATTTGGCACTTCCTTCAAAATCTTCAACTGTAGTCGCGCTGTGTCCTGATGGCGCTTGTAACCGCTCTGACTACTGAGATACACAATAGCATCGTTAGGAATCTTCAACTGATCGCGACGTAATGTTGGCACTCCCACTTCAAAACCATCCACAGCTATGTAAGTCTGGGGCAAGCGCCAGATTTTTTCACTGTAATAATCCTGCGCTGATTCCGGCAGCACGTATGGATCGGCAATAAAATAGTCAATTGCAGGCACTCCTGAAGCATCCCAACCCAACCAAGTGACTTGAACGGGCGCGGGTTTCATCGCCATCACTTCACAGTTAATGTCTAGAGTAATGCTGTCGAGATCGATCAGAATATCAATCTCATCTTTATCGATTTGCTCGGCAACGTTGGTACTGACAATCCCGCACCGATAGGCTTTATCAACGTGATTGACATACCATTCTTGTAAAAAGTGATCGGTATTAACATAATTGAGAAAATAGGCATGAATTTGAAAGCGATCGCGATCGTGGTGCTCAAACAGCCATCGCGCTAGCCAGCCCACAGAATGCCTTCTCAGGCAGTGGGACAAATAGCCAATCTTCAGCGGCTTAGCAGAAAAGCCCCGGCTTTTTCGAGCTAACTGTCGCTGTCGGTACCCCTCTATCTGCTCCTTGTTGTTGTTTTGAACGTTGAGTTGGCATAGCTGAGCCAATTGGTTGCTAATTTTTCTACCATTTCTTGGCTCGTCCTGAAAGTATGGGTAAAAAAAGCTAGTAACAAATAAGTCGTCAACAGTCGATAAGTTAAGCGATGTCGGCTGCTCTGCTATCAGCAACTCCTGATCTGACTTGAGCCGCTTGAGTATCGCACAAGCTTCTTCCCAGTATCCGCCTGCACTCATCAACCCCCGCAAAATCAGGTGATTCGCATAAACTTTAGCCGGTAACTCTTGTATTAATGAGTAGAAAAGCTTAGCTGTTTTTATCCCCTGATCATATTCACCGGCATTCTGATAAAAACAAGCCAAGTGGCGAACCATCTCTGGATGCTCTGAATCTAAGCGCAAAACCAGCTCAGCCAAGCGTATGGCTACTCTAGTTATTTTTAATATATAGCCTAGCTCGCAAGCAGTTTCTAATAGAATTCCGATATAAACTTGAGGTTCGCAGACATGAGCGAGACAAGCTTCTGCAAACTCCAGCGTTAACGGATGCGAGGGTTCGCGAGCCAAAACACTTTGCAATACTTGCATCAACAGAGCTGCGTCAACCTCAATTGCAGGCTCTACCTGTAGCAACTCGATTAAGCCAACAGAAGTCAGTTCGTCTCCTGTAAAAGTTTCAAGCCGGATGAAAAGCTCAATCAAACGCAACAAGTTGTTAACATCCGCCGGATTAATTTCCCTGATATGATGCCGAATTGCCCAAGCAACAGAGTAGTCTGACAAAACCTCCCGGCGCTCTGCTTCCATTTGCAGCACATCTAACAGTTGAGCAGTCCATTCCTCAACTTGTTCCGGTTCCCCGTCGGCCATGCCCAGCAGCCAAGTCGTTTGGGCTTCCATCTCTTGCCCTTGCAAGAGCAACATCAACCCCAAGTGCCAGTAGTGGGACTTAGTTTCCGGCTCCGCTGCCATTGCCTGCTCGTAGAGGTTTGCAGCCTGAGTGCAATCTCCTTGGATTAGATATTGACGCGCTTGTTGCTGCCAATCAGCTAGAACAGTCGATGAAATATTTTCTAAAGAGATTGTCATAGTAATAGTAATTGAAGCTTTTCAGTTTTTATCAACCTCCTTAATAGCAATGGGTAGTGTAAACAACACTACCCACTTGCTTAAAAGATTCAGGTTAGGCTTGCAGGAAGAATCCCTGCTTTGATGCGTCTCCTACTTCGACACTATAGTATAGTTAGTGTTGTCGCAAGTTAGCTTACCAGCAGCAGCATCAGCAGGCGTATTTCCCAATACTGGTATATCTGCACCAGCCTTAGCGCTCTCGCACAATACTGCCGTGCTGCTTTTGTCAACTGTGCCTGGTGCAGTAATCAGAGCTACCGATCCTATATACGATTTGAGTACAGTGCTTTGACCGTGCGCGACATTTCCAACCTGAGTGGTGTTTGAGTCAATAGCACCTGGTGCTATAACGCTGTATTTATAGTTCTCGGTTTGAGTTCTAATGCCCAGCCCCAGAACCTCCACGTTTGAGCCAAATTTACCGCTTTCAGCAAAATTTGCTTGCTGGGCACGGTTCATAGAACCAGCGTACTGCTTACCCTCTGATTGCTTGGCTTTGTTAGCTTGGTTAAGGAAGGAGGGCAAAGCAATAGCAGATAGAATACCGATAATGATGATAACGACCAGCAGTTCAATCAGGGTAAAACCCTTGTCCTGTCTTTTTTGATTGAGGTGTTGCAGGAATCTGGCTTTAAATTCAGTTTTCATTGGTTGTTTCTCCTAGAGGGGTGGGATGCTTGATTTCTAACTCTTGTATGTAACTTACCCAGTTACCAGCCCTTTAATATCACCCCAAACTATTTTTTTTTTCACCTCCTGGCTTTAATGCTCCAAAAGCACATACAGAAAGACTTCTAAGCTAATCAAGAGTTCCTTGATTTCATTGAAGGCTCTCTCCTGATTCACAGGTTCCAGGGTTACAAGGTCTAGGGGTCTGAGGTTGAGCCAGCGCTCCGCTAACGATATCACAGGCTGTGCGCCCTCCCACAGAGGCAGCAAGCAAGCTGCCACACTGCTCTCTATTAAAATCGGCACTAAGGTTGGCGAAGTGACATAACGGCTAATCTCGCAGGAACTCTGGTTAGTGATAGATTTAATCAAATCTTCTTTTAACTGGGGAGTTCTGAGCTGAGGATGCAGATGCACCTTTGCCTGCTGCCAGTCAGCCACAGTCCATTCTGAAACTGGTACAAACGACTGAGCTTGGTTGGGAAGACCGCACCAAAAGTCTATCAAACGATGAACTGGATGTAAAAGTTCAAACAGGTGCAGCCGTTGTTCCACAGGAATGTCTGGCAAGCTCATTGCCAGAAACGCAGGTATGTTATTTGGCTCCTTGAACAAATCCGTCAAGTCCCACAACCGCCAACTCACCATGCTAATAAATTCTAAATCAGCATCTCTTAATGCTGAAAACACTTCAGGTACAGTATAGCCTTGATCTCCCAGCAGCAAATAGTTAGCCAGCATCCATTCTTCGTTTTTTTCTGCTGGAGAACTCCATGTTCTTGACTTAATAGCCACGTCATCTTTTAGGTCCTGTATAATTTCTTTGGCTAGCTCTATCTCCATCTCCCTAGGATTATCATCCATCAATCCCATGATTTTGAATACTTTTTGAACTGCAAAGTAAGAACTTCGCTGGAGGGAGCTGTGGAGGTTGGTGCGAATAATTCCATCCGGTTTCAAAACAGATTTCATGGCTTGCAATCCGACAACTGCGTCTGGCAAGAGATAAAGCACCTCGTCATTGTTGATATAATCAAACTGCTGGTTTAAGCTAGGCAGTTCTTCAATTGACAGAGCATGAAACTCAATATTCTCAAAGCCGTGATATTGCAAGCGTTCTCGGGCTAGCTTAACAGACTCTTCTGATAAATCGATCCCAACAATTTTGGCTCCCGGATTTGCCTCTGCCAAAATTAACGATTTGTACCCGCTGCCGCAGCCGGCATCTAAAATAACTTTTCCTTTGGTTTCTATGACTTTCTGATTTCTTATATAGTAAGCTGTTACCAAATTATGGAGATACAGAATCTGATAGTTATTCTTAGGAGATGTCTCTAGGGGAATTCTCGGATAAGGGGCATTGTCAAATTGTTGACGAATTTTATCTATTAACTCTGGTTCTTGGGTATCCATTATGAATCGCTCCTGATGCTGCTAAATTGTGCTGTGGTACTTCCTATTCTAAGATGTAAAGGTATCTTATCAGCGCCTCGCCTGGGAAAAGCGATCGCCCCCACCTCACGCCCAAACTGCAAGCCCACCCGCAACACATACTTGCAATAATACTCTCAAAACCCATCGCCCAACCCACTACCAGCTTCATGAACACCAACATCAGCCCCATCCTCAAAGTATTCACCCTTTCCGCCGCACTTTCCCTCGCCATCAAGTACGCAGGGCCTAGCTTATCCATACCCTCTACCGACCTCAATGCCCTAATTGCCGTCTTTACCCCCAGTATCATCTTAGCTGCTATCCTCGGCTGGCGATCGCGCCAACAGCCAAGATAGGGGATGGAGGGCGATCGCCCGCCCCCAAAGACGAGTTAAATTAAATCAGGGGCGATCGAACACTCACACCAAAACCCCTCGATGCCCAGCAATATAGATGAGACAGACAATCACATGGATCTAGCCACCTTAAATCTGAAACCCTTAAATTTGCTGATTTTTCCTGATTGGAGCCAACCAGAAGAATCTCTTTATTTAGAGTTAGAACTAATTATTAGGAGTCTGGTAGATCATCCCGATCGCGATTTCCTAACTCTTTTAATAGATGTGAGCGAACCTTTAGAAAAGTCCGAGTTAGATGCCAATCTAATTTTATCAGCAATTGTCATGAATCTTTTCATAGAAGAAGATTTAGATACTAGCTGCGAACCCGAAATTATTTTATTAGAAAACCTCACTCGCAGCCAGTGGCTGGATATTTTACCACAGATTAAATATCGAATTAAGTTGAATGCGGAAAATCACCAAGCAATAGCAGAGTCTGGAACGGCACAAATTCCAGTAGTGCAACAGGAACAACTGAGCAATATCACCCTTGACTCCCAAGCATTAACTTTGAAAGAATTTAGTAACCCACTCTACTTTCAAGGAAATTATGAAGCTGCCATTAAGCACTATCAAAGGTTCTTAGAATCCCAGACAGGAGATGTAGAAATATATTTTAACTTAAGCGAGTGTTTAATAAAACTCAACCTCATCGAAGAAGCGATCGCGATACTTGAAGAAGGAATCGACCATTACCCGACAGCAGGACAACTGCACTTTCAAATCATCAAACTTTGCCAGCAAAACGGGCGCACTCAAGAAGCGAGATCAAGGGCAGAAAAAACAACGCAAATACTACTCAATGAGTATGTTTTTCAACTCTTGAGACACTTAACTTTGCCCATTGTTTATAACACATCAGATGAAATCCAATTTTACAGGGAAAGATTTGTCCAAGGATTAGAAAATTTAATTCAGCAAACCTCCCTAAAAACTCCCGAAGACCAAATTAATGCTTTGCGGGGTTTTAGTAGTTTCACTAATTTTTACCTAGCATATCAGCCTCACAATGTTGTGGAATCGCAATCAAAGTATGCTAATTTACTGCATCAAGTTATGACAGCCAACTATCCGCAGTGGGTGCAACCGCAACCAATGCCTCCACTGCTGGAAAATGGCAAAATTAGAGTCGGTTATATTTCTAGTTACTTACATTCTTACAGTGGCACTTTATGGTTGACTGGCTGGTTGCGTTACTGCGATCGCAAAGAATTTGAAATTTACTGTTACTATACGGGTAACGATCCCGATCCAATTACAGAACAATTCCGCCAATACAGCGATCGATTTCACGACATTCCTCACAACCTAGAAGCCGTATGTCAACAAATTATTGATGACAAATTACATATCCTGGTCTTCCCAGAAATCGGCATGGATGCACCAACTATACAAATAGCAGCTTTGCGGCTTGCCCCCGTGCAATGTTCGGCGTGGGGACATCCTGTAACCTCTGGTTTACCGACGATTGATTATTTTATTTCCAGCGAATTGATGGAACCAGAAAATGCACAGTTGCACTACTCAGAAACCTTAATTAAGTTGCCTAATATTGGCGTTGCCTACCCCAAACCAACCGTCGGTAAATTAAACAACAGTCGCTTAGATTTTGACCTCCGAGAAGATGCAGTAATTTATTTATGCTGCCAAGCTCCTTTCAAATACTTACCACAATATGATTTTATTTTAGCAGAAATTGCGCGTCGCCTTCCGCAAGCTCAGTTTATTTTCCCCCGCGGCGAATTGCTTCGGGAACGGTTAAAGCGTGCTTTTGCTGCTGTGAATCTCGACAGCGAACATTACTGCCTGTTCCGAACTATTCCAACTCGACAAGATTACATAGCAATTAACTTTCTGTCTGATGTTTTTTTAGATACTTTTACTTGGTCGGGGGGGAATACGTCTTTGGAGGCGATAGCCTGCAATTTACCCATAGTAACTTGTCCGGGAGAATTTATGCGGGGACTTCATGCTTATAGCTTTCTCAAAATGCTGGGAGTAACAGACACAATCGCCAAAAATGAAGAAGAATATATTGAAATTGCTGTCAAGTTGGGTATAGATTCCAAGTGGCGCCGAGACATTTCACAACGCATGAGTCAGCGACAAGGTGATCTATTTGACGATAAAGTTTGCGTGACAGCTTTAGAGGCTTTTTATCAAGAAGTTGTTCGAGAAAGACTTGAAGGTTACAAGGATTCTATAGGTTAGGGCGATCGCAACAACAGCAGCAGTAGAGACGCCATCAAACAGTGCGATCGCTACTTGGTTTAAAGACTATGTTTTTGCCCAAATCTTAATTCCTTGTACAGCTATCCAAACCAAACTTGAGGCACTCACCCTGATTCAAATCATACCTGAATTAGTAACATTCGATGAATTCATTGACTGGTATCCTGAAAATTCACAACACCACTCCGAACTACACAAGGGAGAAATTGTTGAGATGCCAAAAGCAACAGGCAAACATTCTAAACTGATAGGTGTTCTCCTAGCCGCTCTCAACTTGGAAATCCGAAGGCTACAACTGCCATATTTTATCCCCAAAGAATGCGTCATCCAACCCATGCGCGATGAATCGGGGTATGAGCCAGATATCATTGTACTTAACGAGCAAGCCATTGGAAACGAGCCGCGATGGGAGAAATTATTAATTATCACAATGGGTTTATCAGTTCCCCTAATTGTAGAAGTAACTACCACTAATTGGGGTGATGATTATGCCCTAAAGCTTGAGGCATATGAGTCACTGGGTATTCAAGAATATTGGATTGTAGATTATCTAGGATTGGGTGGCAGACGGTTCATTGGCAACCCCAAGCAACCAACCTTTTCGGTTTACCAACTAATTGACGGGGAATACCCAGTCAAACTGTTCCGAAGGGGCGAGTGTATTGAGTCCCCAACTTTCCCAGAATTGAAGCTGACAGCGCAGCAGGTGTTTGCAAAAGGGAATTGAGGTGGCTGCTTATGCTAATGTCCGAGTAGGGGTATTCGATTAAAGATGCGATCGCGCGCATCTGCTGTATCTTGTATAGAGGCGATTCATCGCGTCTGGGGAGCAGAGCAATTAGCAAGCAGCCATTCCCAATACCCTATTCCTTAATCTAAAATCTAAAATCTAATGAAGCTAGGACAGTGGATGGGCTTATTAGCCCTCATCGCATCTTGTTACATCCTGTGGCAAATCAGGCAGGCCCTACTGCTGCTCTTTGCCGCCGTCGTCTTAGCCACCGCCTTAAACAGGCTAGCACGCTACTTGCAAAAATTCGGACTCAAAAGATCGATCGCCGTACTCTTATCAGTCAGCTTCCTAGTCCTCATCTTCGTAGGATTATTCCTCATCATTGTACCACCCTTTGCGGAACAGTTTCAACAACTTACCCAAAGAGGCCCTCAAGGAATAGCAAAATTAAATGAGTGGATCGATCAGATTGAAAGTCGCTTTTCGGGACAAATTGGTCAGCGGCTACCGAATCTTGATATTAACGACATTATCCAACAACTGCAACCCCTATTCAATCAACTCGTCGGCGGTGCAGGAGCTTTTGTCGGTAACACATTAGGGGTTATTCTCAGCTTTTTGCTAGTCATAGTTTTGACCTTGATGACATTAGCAGATCCATTATCTTACCGCCAAGGATTTATCCAACTATTTCCCTCTTTTTATCGGCGGCGAATCGAGGGAATCTTAGATGAATGCGAAATAGCCCTCGGTCGATGGGTAATCGGTGCTTTAATTAGCATGAGCGTCATCACTTTTCTCAGCCTAATTGGTTTATCAGTATTGCAGGTTCCCCTAGCCCTAGCTCACGCTGTTTTAGCAGGCTTGCTGAACTTAATACCCAATATCGGGCCCGGTTTGAGTGTCATTCCTCCAGTGACGATCGCACTTTTAGACTCTCCCTTAAAATCAGGTTTTGTGTTCATCCTCTACTTTCTAATTCAACAATTTGAAAGCAACCTCCTCACCCCTTACGTTATGGCGCAGCAAGTAGCGCTATTGCCGGCTGTTACCTTAATAGCTCAAGTATTCTTCGCCACCTTTTTTGGGTTTTTAGGACTATTGCTTGCCCTTCCTCTCACCGTTGTCGCTCAAGTTTGGGTTAGAGAAGTTTTAATTAAAGACATTCTCAACCAGTGGCAGACCAATCCCAGACACCTAGCAGCGATCGACACCGCTATTGACGAGGAGTACGAATCTATAGGAGTAACACATAGCAAGCCAGAAAGCCTGCCAGAACAAAAATTAGAAATCCCAAATAATACCGAAAGCCACACTCCTGAAAATCCATAATTTAAATCGCTCGATGATGACTGTGGCACCCCTTGAAAATCCCAGTTTAAAAACTACTCAAAGAGTGCTTTTATCACTTATCAGTTTGCCAACTTATCAAACCTTATTGGCAGAATCAGGAAAGCGCCGATCCTCTGAATTCCCTGACAGTCTAGGCGTGCTATAAATCATGATGCCGTCCGACTTGCACGAAAACATAAATTGCCCGAGAAAAAACATCGTTAGCGCATTAACTAAAGAGGTTTAATTGAGAATTAAAGGATTGGGTTCGATGAGTTTAAATTGCTCCCATTTACAACAATGGAGGCAACCACATTCATGTTTTTATAGGAAAAATCTTGGCAGTTTTCTTGGTAAAAAAATGAGATTTTAAACAATCCGCCACCAGGTTTAGTCATTGAAGTCGATGTTACCAGTGTTTCATCGAATCGATTACCAATTTATAAAAGAGGAATTATTTAAAGTGGGCGGTATAGGGAGGAAAGATTCAAATTTACCAACTTAAAAATCCCAGATATAATATTTTTGTGCGAATACAGTCTCGAATTTCTAATTATGCCTGCAACCTTGCTGAATCATCATCTAGTACAAATGTCAGAAACTCAGGAGGATAATGCTATTGTCCGGTATTGGCGGCAGTGGGTGAGGCAGCAATTGCATACACAGAGTTTGTAGCTAAATTTATAGCGAAGACCAACAAGGAGGTCGATCGCCAACACTGCATTCGCTCGATCGACATTCCATCACACTAAAATCTAAATCTAAAATCTAAAATAGTCTTATGAGATCGATCGACGAAATCAACGATAAAATCAGCCAAGGCAAAGCCACCGTCTGGACAATCGAAGAACTCAAAACTAGAGTTCAAGAAACCAGCATTACCCAAGCAGCCAAAGAAGTCGATGTGATTACCGCAGGCACCTTCGAGCCGATGGAATCCTCCGGTGCAATCATCAACCTCGGCCATACCGACCCGCCGATAAAAATCCGCCAGTGCTGGCTAGACGGCGTTTTAGCCTACTCCGGCTTCGGGGCAGTAGACCTGTACCTGGGAGCCACCCAAGTAGCCGAAGACGGCGAAGAATCCCGGGAACGGGGCGGCGGACACGTCATCGAAGACCTGATTGCCGGGAAACCCGTGCAGTTGCGAGCCTTGGGGCAGGTAACAGACTGTTACCCCCGCGCCTCCTTTGAAACCACGATTACCCGCGATACCATCAACCAGTTTTATTTATTCAATCCCCGCAACGCATATCAAAACTTTATTGTTGGCGTCAATGGGGGCGATCGCCCACTGTTCACCTACCTCGGCCCCCTGCAACCAAACCTCGGTAACGCCGTCTACTCGAACCTTGGAGCCATGTCTCCCCTGCTCAACGACCCCGACCTCCAAATCATCGGCATCGGCACCCGCATCTTCCTAGGAGGCGCTCAGGGCTACATCACCTGGGAAGGGACCCAGCACTTCCCGCTGCAAAAACGCCAGCCCAACCGCACCCCCATCGGCCCGGCCGCTACCCTCGCACTCATCGGCGACGCCAAACAGATGAACTCGAAATGGGTGCGCGGCTGCTACTTCAAAAACTACGGCCCATCCCTGATGCTGGGAGTCGGCATCCCCTTTCCCGTCTTAAACGAAACCGTCGTCGCCAACTGTGCAGTATCTGACAAAAAAATAGTAGCGCCGGTGGTAGATTTCTCTATCCCCCGGCGCGTTCGTCCCACCTTCGGTTTAGTCAGCTATGCTCAATTAAAGACTGGTCGCATCCTGATAGAGGGCAAACCTGTGCGGGCCGCCCCCCTTGCGAGTATGTTTCTGTCCCGGCAAGTAGCATTGGAATTGAAACAGCAAATTGAAGCGGGTCAATTTACCCTCACGGCCCCAGTTGCTCCCCTCCCCACTGACAGAGTATTTCTCCCGCAAGATTTGTGGGGCGCACAAGTCCGGCTCGAATAAAGGATTTTAGATTGGCGATTTAGCGGTTGTAAATTAGTCTTGGACACACTAATCTAAAATCTAAAATCTAAAATCTAAAATTGGTTCATTCCTCGATCGGCTTAGGCTTCTTAACCGGCTTAGGAAGAGGTTCCTTCGGGACAGGCGGTGGTGCGGCTGCTGCGGACTTGATGGTAGGACGCCCTACAGGAGCACCGTCACCGCTGGGCCTAGGAGTAAACGGACGCTTTCCTCCTCCTTTGAAGCCACCGGGCGGCTTGCTGCCAGGGGGGAATTTCCGCTTTTTAATCGGCAGGGCACCAATATTATTGGCTTGCTCAATCATCAGACTGTCAGCTTTCAATTTGACGTGGAAATCCCAAAAAAACCCGATCGCTTTTGTTGCTAAATCTCCCTTGAGTTTCAGTTTAAAAAACTTCATCTTGTCGTCATTCTTGCGGGGAGCTTGCTTGATTTTGACGATGACATACTTTTCTTCGTCTTGGGATTGATAAATCACCTCACCTCTAATCGAAAAATAGCCATCTTCAACATCAGGTTCCGAGGGAGGCAAAGATGCGGTCGATGCTTCGCCACTAGCCTCAATCTCCGCTGCTTCCTGATTTTCCTCATCAGAGGACGGTTCGGGAGGTTTCTTGAGCGTTTCCGGCTCCCAAACTCCCATAATCTGGGCGTGCAAGTTCCCGTCTTCTTGCCTGGTGCGGGGATAGACCACCCACAGGTGTTCTTGTTCCAGATCCAGGTGATTTTTGACTAAACTCATGACTCTACCCAGCAAAACGGCGTCAATGGCAGTTCCGTCGGCAGCTATCAGCATACCCCGGGTGAATTGCTCTTCTGATTGCGTGTAGCGGCCCCGCACCAAACCAACAGCTCGGTACTGTCTGGGTTCGCTGGGGGGGGGAATGGGATGTTGGCGCATGACGGAGGGTATGTCCTCATCGGCCGGACTTTCGTTAGCGGGTGGCTCGGCGTTTGCGGGCGGTGCGACTGCTAGGGCTGGAGTATCGCTGACAGATGTCGAAGACGCTGCAGGCGCGGGGGGTGCGGGAGCATTGCTGGGCTGGTCTTGTGGCTTTGTTTTGTCCTTGTCGGGGGCAGAACTGTAGCGTGGTCGTTGCAGCCTATCCTTGGACGCTGGGGCGTCTGTTGGTGTTGCCGGTTGATTTGGGTCAACAGGTGCAGCCGACGCCGAAGGCACCGAACTTTCGTCTGGTGTCTCAGGAATGGCATCTGGATCATTAGGCGGATTGACGGCCTGTTCGCTGGGCTGAGCCTTGCGAGTTGAAGTAGATTTGGACGATTTGGAAGACCGGTTGGGAGAGGGGTTCATAAAAACTCCTTGCAGCGGAGACACATCCCTTAAGGGAAATTAGGAATAAACTGAAGAAACTGCTTTAAAAACTACTAGCACCTGACTTGGGGCTTGCGCCCGTAGGTCTGGTTGTGACCCGTCAACGCCAACTTTCAACGCTACGAGTGCCGATCGGTTCGCTGGCTGCTAAAATCCTTGCGATCAAGGACTTTGGCAGTTGCTGACGGATCGATCCTGCGATCGCGCCGAGTTGGAGTTGCTGGCTAATAGCATTTAGGATATTCAGCTTGCCTATTTTACTTAATCCAATTACCTAACGGCCTGATCCGCCATATTTTCGGTAATTTTTAGCTTGACCAGACTAAATTGGACAGACACCGCAGTCCTTGGGGCTGCGGGTCTGAGTGTCCAAAATTGTTTAGCTAGCATGGAGTTGTGGGTCTGTTACCATATTAGCTGCAAGTAAAAGGCTGCTTTGTCCGTTCGGACTTTGAAGTTAAGAACTTTTATGGTTGCATGGATCTAGTTAAATGGCAGACGCCCCCGGGCGATGCGTTAATTCTTAGAAAATAGTAGATTTTAAGCTGGGATAGTTGAATTATGGAAAAAGCAAATAAGCGTCGTGGGTTGATTACTGTGGTGGTGGTGCTGTCGCTCATCGCTTTTTTGGGATTTTCTCTTGTGCCAATTTTGGACAGTATTCTCAAGGCCAGCCAAGCGCAAAGTCGATCGACTCCAACGCCTACTCAGACGGCGCAGTCAGGGGAGAAGCAATCAGAGTTGCTGCAAGCTCAGGCGAGGGGGTACGAATTGGTTTTGCAGCGGGAACCTGACAACGTAACGGCTTTGCGGGGATTGTTGCAGGTGCGGCTGGAGTTGATCGGCCAAGGAGTGGGGGACATTAAGGATGCGATCGCTCCTTTGGAAAAGTTGGCTTCGCTGAATCCTGAGACTACTGAATACGGAATTTTGCTGGCTCAGGCTAAGGAACGCACGGGCGATCGCGAAGGGGCTGCTCAAGCTTACAGGTCAATTTTAGCGTCTAAGCCTGGGGAAATTAAGGCTTTGCAGGGGTTGGTGAATTTGCTGCTGGTACAGCAGCGGCCCGAAGCTGCGATCGGATTGCTGCAAGATACGCTGAAGGCTGCTCCGGCTGCCAATCTGGCGAAACCGGAAAGTGTTGATGTAACTTCAGTGCAGTTGATTTTGGGACAGGTTTATGCTGTGCAGAAGCGCTACGAGGAAGCGATCGCAATTTACGACGAATCTGCTAAGGCTAATCCCAAAGATTTTCGCCCCACTTTAGGAAAGGCGATCGTGCTGAAGGAACAGGGCAAAACAGATGAGTCAAAAACGCTGTTCGATCGAGCTACTGAGTTAGCTCCTCCTAACTATAAAGACCAAATAAATCAGTTAGCTAGTGGCACTCCTTCGCCTTCTCCTGCGGCTACGACGACTCCCGAACCGGCTGCTTCTCCTAGTCCTGAAGGTGCGCTACCGAAACCTTAAGGAAAGTTTTAAGTGAAAGAGTTTTGAGTTATAAGTTAAAAAGTTTAAAATTCAACACTTAATACTTATAATTCAAAACTCTTCGCCAATTACCAATTACAAGCTGCAGCGGCATCCTGACGGAAAATTTTGGTTGTCCCTAAAGGATAAGCTGTTAGAGGACTATGCTGCAAGGCAGTTTTAGTATGATGAGTGCAAAATTTTAACTTCATCCTCACCTAGAAGAACGCAGCCTCTCAATAGCTGCAAAAACTGCTTGATCAATTCGCGCTCCCCGGCGTTTGAACCCCAGCTCTGGTAGCATTACTTTCAAAATTTCCTCATCGGTACGCAGACAACCATCTGATAATATCCACCGAATTAGCGACATAAGTTCAGTCTGAGTGTAATCGTCAATTTTGGATCGTTTTGGAACATTGGGTCGCGTTCCCCGCAATGCTGTAGGAGAGTTTATTTCTGGAGTGAGTGATTGGGATGTACAAGGTTGGGCAGTTTGTGGAACTGGCTTGGTCGGTTTATTCTTCTGTGCATCTACCTGGTTAGCATACTTAACAGCAGCTTCGTAAGCATCCACAGCGCGTTGTATCTCCTTGTCCCGCCGCAGGAACCAGTCAGTTGACCAAATACGGTGAAAGCGCCAGCCGAGTGCTTCCAGTTGTTGCTGTCGCAGTCGATCGCGATCGCGTGCGGTTCCTAGAGAATGGTAACTGGCCCCATCACACTCAATTGCCAGCACAAATCGCCCAGCCTGCTGCGGATGTTGCGCCACCATATCAATTCGATAACTCGAAACTCCCCACTGAGGCAGAAGCGAGATGCCCTTGCCTGTTAGTGCATCATAGATATCCTTTTCAAAGGGATTGAGTGGCACGCCAGACTGTTCGGTTTCGCCAAGAATCTTGCCCTCACTCGCTGCATACTGAATGTAAAGTCGCAACAGTTCCACACCTCGCGATGACGATCGATTCGGGTCCATATCGTGGTGGTCAAATGACGAAACCAGAGTCATACGCTGCCTTGCCCGCGTAACTGCAACATTGAGACGGCGTTCCCCTCCCTTGGTCAGCAACGGGCCAAATCGATACACCAGCCTGCCCGAACGGTCTTTGCCATAGCCTACAGACAACAGGATTGCATCCCGCTCATCCCCTTGAACCCGTTCGAGGTTTTTGACAAAAAAGCGTTCCGGACGACCCTCGTCAAAGAAAGCTGCTAATTCAGGACGTTCCCCAAGTGCTGCATCGAGGGCTGCTTCAATGCGCTGTGCGTGTTTGATGCCCATTGTAATTACGCCAAGCGTTTCGTTAGGTTGTTCAGTGGCGTGTTGGATCACTAACTCAACTACTCGCTGGACTTCCCTGGAAGCGCTTTCTTCCTGACCCTCCTGACCGGGAATACACGACACAAGAACGTGAGAGATAGATGGTGAACCACCAGAACTGGGAAATGTAATCAGGCGATCGTTGTAAATGTGGCGGTTGGAGAAGGCAATTAACGCTTCATCTCGACTTCGATAGTGCCACAAAAGCTCCCAGGTTTCCAGGAAAGAGGACATCAAATCGAGCAGACTCTCCAACCCTTCAACGGGGGATGGAGATTCGGCTTCCTCTTCCTCATCCAGACCCCCTGCAAAAAATGTTGTCGGTGGGAGTTGGTATTTATCCCCGGCGACAACTGCCCTTTCCGCCCGCAGTAATGCCGGAACTGCATCCTCTGGCAATACCTGACTGGCTTCATCGAAAATGACAACATCGAAATAACGACGGTCAGCGTCGAGTAACTGGCTCACTGAGAGGGGACTAGCCATCCAGCAGGGACTAATGCTGGTTAAAACATCGGGAGCTTCTGCCAAAAGCTTACGCAGTGGCAGATGTCGGGCTTTTTTAGCGGCTTCGCGCCGTACCAACGCTTCCTGTTCTGGATAGGCATTCATTGCAGCGATCACACGTTCCGCATGGGCGCGTCGGACTCGATTGGAAGAGATCTTCACTCTTTCCTGGTCTAGGGCGCGAAATTCTTCAATCAACTGTTCATGAGTTTCTCTATTGAAGACTGTTAAGGCTGAATCTTGGGCACGCGCCTGGTCGAGACAGGAGGCAAACCAGGCATACTTGAATTGCTTCGACCATAGGGAGGGATCAGATTTTAGCCGCCTGAATTCCGCAATAATTGACGACGCACCACAATGTTCAATTTCGCGCTCAATTTCCTTAAGACGCGCCACCAGTAGCGGTATGTTGAGGTCTGCTGCCAGCTCATTAAAAAGTTCTTTTAAATTTTGGAGCGGTAACTGACTTAGATTACCCTGCCCCAAATCGGGTTCAATACGATTTAGGTCTGTAAGGAGCACTTTCAGGTTGTCTCGTGCTGCACTCAAAGACGTGACTTGGCACGGAACTGAAGCCGAACGCGACAGCCATCGCCAACGACTCAACTGTTCCGATGCTTTGGTTACTTCCTGAAATAATTGCCCATTTGAGGTTTCTCCAGCTTTTCGTAGTTTCTTAAGAGTAGATATTGCCTTTTTGAAGTTGCTATCAAAGAGCCATGCCAAGTTCTCTGCGATGAAACCGTTTCTTAATGGTGACAGCGCATTGACTTGCTTTTCTAAGTCTTGTTTAAAAATATCTTCCGAATAGAGAAAGAGGGTTTTTTCAACATCTTCGATGAGTGTTATTAGCTGCTCGGCTTCGTTAAGGTTAGTAGGTGGCTCTAGCTTGGTAGTAAAAATGAGCGTTTCTAGGCACTCATAAAATGCTGGTAAACGATCTCTAGCAATCTTCCGCACTACATCAGATGCCAGCAACGCAGCGTTTCCCGACAATAACTTGACTTTCATCCAAGGGGAGGGATGGTCGCCAAGAAAGAGACTGGTTAATTCTCCACTACTTATTTCTGCCAGGAGTTGCTCTACAGTGTCAGCCTTTTCTGCACTGAGTCGATTAAGTTCGACACCGCGAAAGCGGATATTGATCCGCTCCGATTCAGAAAATTGCAACAAAAGCTCAGCCTGAATCTCGTAGATACTCTTATCTGATGGTTTGCGCTTATCGTGCAGTCGTGCTACATGGTCATTGAGCCGCTTCCTTCGATCGACAAAGCGTTGGTGGAGATTGCCGGTGTCTGCTGGGGAAATATTGCGTACCAGTGTCAAGCTTTCTGCTACTTGCTGTAATACCTCTCGCCGCGAGATAGCTGCACCGTGTAGATCAAGCAATAAATGCCCCAGTCCTTTTTGCTCTAATCGAGTTTTCACCACTTCCAAAGCGGCACGCTTTTCAGCAACAAACAGGATGCGCTGTCCTGATGCGGCTAAGGTGGCAATCAGATTAGCAATGGTCTGGCTTTTTCCTGTACCGGGAGGGCCTTGAATGACTCCATTTCGCCCTGCCAGAACTGCATGAATCACTTGCTGCTGACTTGAGTCGGCATCGAAGACGAGAAATTCCTTGTCGGGTGAGATGCGATCGAGTTCTCTAACATCAATGTTTTGACTCGTACCTCGGATATTTTGACGGGCTGTGATGTCCCCAGCGATCGCGGAAATCATATCATTGGCTACCATCTCACTCAAGCGATCGCGCAGGTCTCTCACCATCGCCATCTTTTGGAAAGAGAAATTACTGAGGACTGCCCGTGTTTTAATCTCAAAGCCTTGTACTTCAGAGGCAGCTTTGGTTAACTCAGAATAAACAGCTTCTAGGTCTGGACTCTCGTCTTCCCCTACGCTTTCTGCCTCCCCTAGCAGACATTCTGGCGTGACTTGGCATCCATATTCTGTCTCTAGTGCGTGCAACAGTACGGGGTTGACCTGGAGTTCGCCGCTACGTTTTAGTTTTATTGCGCCGCGTGCATCTACATGAATTGGCACCAGAAGGACAGCAGCTTCTGGCGGACGGCCTCCATCAGTTGGAGTCCAAGTTGCCATTCCCAAAGCGAGGAAAAGCGTTTCTAGCCCCTTTTCTTCTAAGTTGGCAAGTGCGCGGCGGCGGATTCCCTGTACCTGTGCTGCGGCTTTGAGTTCTTCAGCCTGCGGTAGCAGACGAATTAACGGAACAGTCTTGCCAGTCAGCAACTCTTTCAATGCCTTGGAGTTACAGTCTGAGAAATCAAGTGTCCCCCTCTTAAGTTCGCGATAGTATAGCAGGTTGTTGCGCCGTGATAGATCGATTAGGCGTCGAATCCAACCCTCCCGTACTCGCTCCACAGCAGCATAGCGCGAGCGCTTCGCCCCATCCTTAACAAAGTTGCTCATACCGACACTCTTTTCCCACAGCATATCCCTTGAAGACTCTCAACGCTTGTCTAATATCTGCGAGATCAATATTACTGTTACTGCCTCTTGAGTCTGATGCAAAGCTTCTCAATCCTTATTTTTCCATAATTTACAAGTCTTAATGCTCAGCCGCCATTCGGATTTCTTGATTAAAGAATCTAGAATCTATCGTTGACACAAATGGTGGGCAATGCCCACCTACAAATTAATACTTCCTCTCCTGCGGCTCAAACATCGTAATCGCCACCGGCATATAAGCCAAATCAATCCCCGCCGGCGAATAATACGCCATTGTATGCTTCAAGAAATTGCCGTCATCGCGCTCAGTAAAATCTTCCCGCGAATGAGCTCCCCGACTTTCCTGCCGGTTCAAAGCAGAAGTTAAAATCATTTTTCCGACAATTATCAAACTCCGCAACTCCAAAGCTTCCACAATTTCCGTATTCCACAACTTGCCTTTATCGTCCAAGTAAACCTCCTCATATTGTCGCTCTAAATCCTCCAATTTCTTTAAACCTTCCTGCATCAATTCAGCGCTACGAAATACGCCACAATACTCAGTCATAGTATCTTGATAATGCTGCCGGATTTGATTGATGCGGTATTTTCCGGGACGTTCTAAAAGTGCCTGAATTTGCTCTTTTGCTTCCTCGATGTAACGCTGTTCGTCTACGGCAGGCAACTTGCGATTTTGCACGAATTGTGCTATGGTTGCGCCAGTAACTTTGCCGTAAACGACGCATTCCAACAGCGAATTGCTGCCCAAACGGTTGGCACCGTGAACCGACACGCAAGCTGCTTCCCCCGCTGCAAAAAAACCGTCTACCAAACCCTCAGGACTGCTGCGAACTTGCCCGCTAACATTAGTAGGAATTCCCCCCATTGAATAGTGAACAGTAGGGCGCACGGGCATGGGCTGATTTACGGCATCAATTCCTAACAAACGGTGGGCTTCTTCCCAAGCAAAAGGAATTTTGCTCATGATTTTTTCGCGTCCCATGTGCCGCAAATCGAGGTAGATAAAGGGGCCGCCGGCACTACCATCAACATTAATTCCTCGACCGGCGCGAATTTCTATGGAAATTGAGCGCGAGGTGATATCTCTGGGCGCTAATTCCATCCGCGACGGGGCATAATTCGCCATAAATCGATCGCCCTCTGAATTAATCAAATAAGCGCCTTCGCCCCGCACAGCCTCGGAAATCAACACTCCCACGGGATACAAACCAGTCGGGTGAAACTGCACGAATTCCATATCTTCCAGCGGCAATCCAGCTAAAGCCGTCATCGCCAAACCGTCTCCCGTCGAGGCGTAATCGTTCGACGTGGTATTGTAAACTCGGCCGTAACCCCCCGTAGCAAACATCACCGCCTTAGCACGGACAACCTCAATTTGACCGTCTAGAAGGCGGTACATAACTACCCCCTTGGCTTGACCTTCTTCCAAAATCAGGCGCGTGACATACCACTCCTGATAGATGTGAACTCCGTAACGGCGCAGATTGTTGACTAATTCGTGGAGGATGGCGTGACCCGTTTTGTCGGCGGCGTAGCAGGTGCGGCGGTGGGAATGTCCGCCGAAAGCGCGCTGGGCAATTCTGCCGTCTGGGAGGCGGGAGAAGAGGACTCCCATGTGTTCTAAATCTATGACTACACCGGGTGCTTCGCGGGTGAGGATTTCTACCGCGTCTTGGTCGGCTAAATAGTCTGAACCTTTTACTGTGTCGAAGGCGTGGGCTTTCCAACTGTCTTCGGGATCGACATTTTGCAAGCTGGAGGCCATCCCACCTTGGGCTGCGACGGAGTGCGATCGAATCGGGTGAGTTTTGGCGACGACAGCTACCTTTAAACTGGGGTCAGTCCGAGCAATTTCTACTGCGGCGCGGCAACCTGCTAAACCGCCGCCTACAATGATTACGTCGTGTTCTAGCATTTTTTTTAATTATTTTGAGTGTTCTGCTCAACTTATGGTGACGCAAAAAAAAACTTCCTACCAAAAGAGCAGGAAGTTTTTTAACTTTTGATTTGAATGGAAAATCCAAAGTTAAAATCTCAAATTGGACTAGCCGGCGCTTTCGGCAGGATTCTGAAGCGACTGATTTCCCGTTGCAGAAGGTTGAGGTTCCGTACCGGGTTCTACAGCAAGCACTTCAATGTTATTTAGCAGAGTTGTCACGAAAGCAAACAGCAAGAAGGGCAGAGACAGCACTAAAATCAAGCCGACGGTAGCCAAGGCGAAGATTTGGCGGGCGCTACTCCACAAGGCGAGTGCCGACGCTAGACTTAGGAAGATGACTATCAGCCAAACAATGATTTGACCGTAAATGTCGCCAAAGGTGAGCGTACATCTAAGGCGATAGTTTTGGATGTTATTCATTTGATGCCTCGCGAGATTGCTATTACGACTTGTCCCAAAATACTTTGACAGTGCGTCAATGCCGACTGTAAATTTCTAAGTTTAGCTGCCGCAACTTGGTTTTGGGGTTGTTGTAAACATTCTTTATTGACACTCCCCAGCGTGAACGCACGGGGATTCTTAATTCATCGACTGACCTTTAAGCGCTGTGTCCTTGCGGCAATCCTTAAACTCTTCAACCGTGCAATTGCACCAATTGACCAGCTTAACTCACAACCACCCCAGAGAGCCTATCTCCAAAAGCGTACGCTTGATACGAGCAAGCGAGTTCGGGTGTGCCCCACCCTACTTGACTGAAACAAATTATTGATTTTCTGGTGAGAATGCGTTGATTCCCTAGCTCTGTTTTACAAGGTTTTCGCTACCCTTCTTTTTGCTCTCAAAAAGCTTTCAGGTTCTAGGGTGCCGACGATGGCGCCGCTTCACAACCGCCCACCTTGGGAATTACAACCATGTCTATGGTATCAAAAAGCCGTCCTATAACGACGGGGTTTTCAACCCAATTTCCTGATAAGTTGCCACAACACTTGATAAATTTTTGCTTCTGACTGGGAAATTCGGCCGAACCAGTTAGCTGACGCACTCCGAGGCCTAGAAACCTCGTTTTTTAGGGTTTTGGCCGGCTGACTAGAAATAAACGCGCGAAAAAACCAAGGTGATTGCCACCAGTGCGTCCAGGATTAGGAAACCAAGGCATAAGGGGAAAGTCTACTTTTTGAGAGAGCCCCGACTTGGTAAAGTAATGTTAAGCTGCATGGCAATGGAATCAACCTTTATAGTGTCCCACCTGTCTTTTGGCCCATGTTTTCAGAGAGCAAATTGCTGATTTCGCGCTGTTTCCTGGCTGGTTTGGGAACGCAGATGTTTATGTACCGCGAAGACCGGATCCCCCAGGAGAGTCCGGTACTGGTGGTCAGCAATCACCGCAGTTTCTTAGATCCTGTGCTGCTGACGGCGGCTTTGGGTCGATCGATCCGCTTTGCTTGTCATCATTACATGGGTCAAGTTCCGGTGATGAGAGAAATTGTCACGACTTTCGGCGCTTTCCCCTTGGAAGCACCGGAGCACCGACAGCAGCATTTTTTCTCTCAAGCGACAGCGCTGCTGCAAAGCGGGGAGATGGTGGGGGTGTTTCCAGAGGGTGCAGAACCGATGGTGAAGGTGACTGGGCCCAATACTGTGGGGAAGTTTCAGCGGGGATTTGCTCATTTGGCTTTGCGGGCGCCGGTGCGGGATTTGGCGGTTTTGCCGGTGGCCATTAGTTCTTTTGAGGAACACTCGGTACGATCGGGTGTACCCCTCAAGTTGTTGAGTTTTTTTGATCCTTCGGAACCACTGTTCGATCGCTCTGGGTGGCATCCTGTGATAATTTATCAGCGAGTTAATGTTTTAATCGGCCAGCCTTACTGGATTACTGTAGAGAGACAGCAGCAATATCAAGGCAAAAAAGCCAAAGCAGTTGTGGCTGAACTCACAGACCACTGTCAGGGCGAAATTGCAGAATTACTCCAACGAGGTTGTTTGTAAGTTTGTTGACTGTTGACTGTTGACTGTTGACTATTGGCTGGTGTGAGATTTCCAATCTAAAATCTAAAATCTAAAATCTAAAATCGATTGACTTGAATCATGGCAAATGCTAACAATAAGGTTCGTTTCCTAACCCCCAAACCCCCGAAACCCGATCGCCCTTTATTTGTATTTTTGCCCGGTATGGACGGGGGCGGTTTGCTGCTGCGATCCCAAATTCCTAAATTAGCCAATCATTTCGACATTCGTTGCTTAACTTTACCTGCCGACGATAGGCCTAGTTGGGATGTACTGGTTGGGGAAACAATTGCCTTAATTGAAGCCGAAAAGCAAGCCGGAAAGCCTAAGCGGCCGGTTTATCTGTGCGGCGAGTCATTTGGGGGGTGTTTAGCGATGAAAGTGATGTTAGAAGCTCCCCAATTGTGCGATCGATTAATCTTAGTCAATCCAGCTTCTTCGTTTCGACAGCAGCCTTGGGTGCAGTGGGGTTCGTACCTGACTCAGTGGCTGCCCGCCAACCTTTATCCGCTCTCGGTAATCGGTTTATTGCCGATATTAGCATCCTTAGGAAAGATTGGGCGCGACGATCGCCGCGCGTTGCTAGAAGCGATGCAAGCGGTACCGCAAAACACGTCTGTGTGGAGATTGGCGTTAGTGCGATCGTTTAATGTTGACGAAAATCAGTTGCGTGGCATCAAGCAGCCGACGCTAGTAATTGCTAGCGGTGCCGATCGGCTACTGCCTTCCCTAGTAGAAGCGAAGCTTTTAGTCAAGGTAATTCCCAATGCTGAAATGGTGCTGCTGGCTAACAGCGGTCATGCTTGTTTGTTAGAAACAGATGTTAACCTTTACGGGATAATGCAAGCTCGCAATTTTTTGACAAAATCCGAAGAAAATCTGTCCTTAGTCAATAGTCATTAGTCATTAGTCATTAGCTATGACTTCTCTCTTCTGAGTCAGTCAGGGCTAAATTAGAGATTGGGCGAGGGGTAAAGTTTATATTACAATTAATCCGCCCTGACACTCATTAGTAAGTGTCCGAAAACCAGCCACTAAGGACTAATAACTAATGACTACTGACTAATTAAGATTTAGCCATTTTTGAGCGTTAAGCCGCTGGACGACACCAAACACCATGAGGTCGAGTGTTACCTTGCGCTCATCTATCAAAAAAGGCTCTAAAGTGCTAGTTTTGGTATTATTGTCAGCGCAGGAAAACGCCCTTTGACTTTGAATATTTTCTTGAGGAAAATATAGGTTAAATTGGCGCTGACCTTCTTGGAATTTCCCAATTACCTGCCAGCAATCCCCGGCGGAACTCATGCCCGCAACTGGGAGTTTTTGCTTTGCCAAACTCACCTCTAAATCCTTAACGCCCTGCTTAGTCAAAGCAGTTTGCAAAGCGGGCAAATAATCTTGTTGAATAAATTCCGCAAAGGGCTTGTCTTCAACAGCAGGTGCTTTTTCCTTTTTAGCTTTAGCTGGGGGCTTGTCGCCTTCGGCCTTGGCTGCGGGCTTTTTAGCAGCCGCCTGGGGCTTGTCAGTGCTGGGTAAGTCGGTTGTCTCGGGTTCGTCGGAACTCGGGGGGTTCTCGATCGCAGCACTGGGAGTTTCCGATTCGCCAGCGGTAGGATTTTTCGGTTCTTTCTTGGCTGCGGGTTTTTTAGCAGTCGGCTGAGGCTTGTCAGTGCTGGGAAAGTCGCTTGTCTCGGGTTCGTCGGAACTCGGGGCGTTCTCGATCGAAGCACTGGGAGTTTCCGATTCTCCAGCGGTAGGGTTTTGCGGTTCTTCTGGCATTAACGCTTCCTTTTAAAAGTGATCGGTAAAAGGAGTTGTGAGTGCAGGTGGGGGCGATCGACTTTTGCGATCGCGCACACTGCTTATCGAAAACCAACCGAGAGAGAATTGCTCTTTCCAAAAAATTTGAACTCAAAACACTCTCAGAGGGCGATCGCCTGCCAATATCACAACTCCTTTGGTTATTCTAAATCTCAGCGACAGCTCGTTCAATCAAACGGCGGGCGAGAGTTTGAACACCAGTGTGTTCGTAGTAGTTGGTAGTCATATCGAGGAATGCGCCCACGTAGTCCACCTTGTCAGCAGAAATTTCTACAAAATTCTGCAAGTTGCCGAGTACGTTTTGGGGAGTTAAACCTCGATCGCTCACAAAAGAGCTCATCCAGCCAGAAACCGAGTTAAAGCTTTCGCCGATAAAGCCGAGTTGGCCTGCGGGAGAGCCCCCAGGAATCATGCCGCCGATCGCATTAAATGACGGATTGGACTGCAAATCGTTAGGAGAGAGCTTTTGAATCCAAGACTGAGTTGCCATGATAAAGTCTGGCCCCAAAGGAATCAAACCGTCAAAACAAACCAAAGCAGCCATCCGCATCAGGGATTCGCCGCCGTAGTCACCCAAGGATGCGGCAAAATCGCCGATGCTGTCGCCGGGAATGCCGTTGATTTGGCAAAACGCGAGCAACTCAGTGACTAACTTCAAAGAAAGGTCGATCGTTTGAGCTTTTTCTGCCTTGGGAGTGATATTGCCGAGGAACGACAAAAACGAGACATTTTCCGCAACCTTATTAGCGAGGGCGGCAGTGCCCAAAGCCTTGTCGGCGTTGTCAATAGTTTGGTAGAGCCAAAGAGCGCGCTGGTAGCCCTCTGATTTATCGTTGAAGAGGTAGATAGCGCGCTCGCCGATTTGCTGAATCAGTTCTTCGTCAGTTTCGCCAGTAACGGTGCGAATTGTATTTTCAAAGCCAACTAAATTGTTCCACTCGCCGGGAACCACAAAGTCAAGCGCTCGCAGGGCTTTGACAGTCATGTTGTCTTGAGGCAGTTGATCGACTAATTCAAAGACTGTTTTGCTCACAAAAAACTCCTTATGCTGGAACGAAAATCAAAGGTATTACTTTTGGCAGATTGCAAAACTTCACAGTCTCATTTGGGCAGACTTAGTGGTGATAGCGCCAGACTTGAGTCGGGCGCGGAGTTTGACAAAAGAGATTGCTACTTGAGGCGGGCGAGGCCGCCCAGGTTAAATTTTGACAGCCAAGCTTCGCGATCGCTAGCGGTAAAAGAGGTAGTGCGGGATTGAACTTTCACCTGATAGCGATTTGCCACTAAAACAGCGGTACCATTAGCACCCTGATTAACGGCGGGATAGCCACTGATTTGCTTGGTACTTTGCTTAAATTTTGCACCTGCGTTGGGGTTGCCGGCGATGTCGTTAATCGAGAGAACCGCGACATTTTTACCGCCTTTGTTCAGCTTAGCTTCAGCAAAACCGGATTTTTCTTGAGCAAAAACGCGATCGAATCCACCGCCAGAAGAGGGGAAATATTTATTTAACTTACCGCCTGCAACTGCCTTGTTGGGCAGGTTTTGATTACTAGCACTTGATTTGTCAGCAGTTGTCTGCTTGGCTTTAGCAGGTTTTTGGGTGCTTTCCTGCTGGGCTTTGTCCCAGCGTGATTCGGTTTGGGTTGGACCGCAGGCGGTCACTAACAGCAATACCGAGATCAGGAATGGAGCTAAGATGCGGCGTGCGGGGGAAAATTGCATCGCTGTCTCCTCATTAGTAGGTTTCCATAACAATTGTGGCTTAGAATTTGGCAATTTGTGTGCTCTGATCGGATGATTTGTCTTCTTTGCAAAAAAATCCTCTGCCTGCCGACAGAGGATTTTTTTGCAATTACGAGTTTTGAAGGAAGAAAACTGAAAGATTGCTCCACAGATAAATTCTGGGGATGGGGGTAAAGAAACTAAGTTTTCGGATAGCCAGCAATCTCAAAACAATTTTTGCTGATTTTCTCTAGATTTATCTAGAAATTTCAGAGCAATTGTTCGTCAATTGTCTTACTTCGGCTTTCCAACTTAGGTCTTACTTTAGGGGTAAGGATCAGGCGTCGCTTTCAATGTAGATAAACAACAAACCCATTACCACAACCGGCATCAGCCAGGTGATTAGCGGAATCATGATCCAAGGCAAGAAAGAAGCAGCGTAGGAACCTGTCATATCAAATTCTCCAAACTAAAGTTAGTGTGTTCCAACAGGGATATTTGGGAGTCGAGTCTAATTATTGACTAAACCCCGGAAAATGGCATCGAGGCCATTAAAGTTTTCGAGTAAGAAGTAGGCAAGAAAGACGCCGCCCATCCCGCCAATGAAGAAACCAGCGGTATACTGGCTCCACCCTTCAGAATTTCTGAGGGCATCGGGGGTCATGGGATTAGCGCTAGGGTAGCTGGTGTTGTCTTGTTTGAAAGAGACTAAACCGTAAAGAGACAGACCTATTGTGCCAAGCAGAACTAAGACGAGGGCTGTATATAATCCGCCGAGATTAGCTGCTTCTCCATAATCCCGCAGGGGTCCGAAGACGATTTGGGGGCCGATGAGGAAATAACCGTGTGCCAAACCGATTTCTAGACCTCGAACTAGGGGCGAGAGTCCTTTGCGGTAGATGGGCAAGTTCCCAAGGTATGCTTTTGTGAAATCAGAAGCACTGATGGGGGTGGCTAGATGACCCGTGAAGGGGTCGCCGTTAAAGGGTTTAATAAGCTCTGCATCTCTGGGATCGGGCATATTCTGTTTGTCCTCGCAGTTTAATAAAGTTGAGGCGTTCAAGTCATATTTTACGCAGGGAGGTGTTTCCTATTTGCATAATTGGCAGCAAGCTTTAGAAAAGTTCACTATTCTTTAGTTTTTGGAAGAATTTTTCTTTTGCCTCTTATACCAGAAAGCGAGTCGATCGGGCGACACTCCTAGGAAATAAGCGATGATTACTATTTGATTAATGGCGGTAGTTTTGATGACCCCAAGCTGCTGCCAGCGACGGGCGGAGGTCAGCACTGGCTGGGGTACTATTTCAATGCGGCCTTGTTTTTTCAATTGGCGCACGAATTCAAAGTCTTCCATGAGGGGCAAGTCGGGAAAACCGCCGATTTTGTCAAAGGTAACTGCGTGGAGGAAAATAGCTTGGTCGCCGTAGGGCATTTCCAAAAAGTTCGATCGGCAGTTTACCCCCTTTTCTACCAGCCGTAGGCTGAGCCTGCAGGCGTCAATCTTGAGTTCAAAGGCGCCTGCTACAGCAGACGGGTTAGCTAGTACCCGACGCGCGCTATCGTCGTACCCGCGAGGCAAAAGAGTGTCTCCGTGGAGAAACAGCAGGATATCTCCAGTAGCAGCGGCGGCACCTGCATTCATTTGGGTGGCGCGGCCTGGGGCGGTGGAGATAACTCGCACCCCCAAAGATTTTGCTATATCTGCTGTACCGTCGCTGCTGCCGCCGTCGGCGACAATTATTTCGACATTTTTAGCCTCAAGGGCGGTGGAGATGACTGGGGCAATTGTAGATGCTTCGTTTAAGACTGGAATGATAATGGAAATTTTGAGATTGGGATTTTCTGGCGACATACAGAATTAAGCACCCCGTGAGAGAGAGGGGTTTTGTACCAAGCTTATCTGTTATTTGGCCCATTTCTTACGCCGGGATCGCCCCTACATTTGGCCTTAAGATGGGAGGGCGAGTTTTGTACAAAACAGAGCTGTTAGTTGCTAATTTTTTACGCCGGGCCCGCGCCTACATTGGGCTTTAATCTGCCAGAGCGGGTTTGGTACAAAGGAGAGCTGTTAGTTGCTCATTTATTTGCTAATTTTTGGCTTTTTCTCGCGCCTGGGACTATTGTCCCAAGCGCTGTCTAACCACTACTGATATTCAGCATTTGGTTAGACAAATACACTTACTATATTATGACCTTCGGGTTTAATAATCAAGTATTTTTCTCAAATTATATATGAGAATTCCTAATAAGTGAGAACCATTAAATAGACTTTAGTTCTTTCAATATATTAATATCTAAACCGAGGAGGTCTTCTGGTAGATCGATATCTGCAAGAGTAGGAAGATAAGCAATATTGAGGTCTAGCTTTTGCGCTATCGCCCGCGTACAAGCAAATACTTCACTCGTTCCCCAGTGAATGCCACCGAACAATTCCGGTATCGATCGCCGCAACCCTATCAGATAATAACCTCCGTCTTTTGCGGGGCCCAAAACTAAATCGTGCTGGCTCAGTTCCTCAAAAGCTTGTGCCATGATTTCTGCTTTCAAATCCGGGCAATCAGTGCCGATAATGGCAGTTTTGTGAACCCCTGAATTAAAAGATTTTTCAAACGCTGCTGTCATTCTTGCGCCCAAATCGCCGTCTATTTGATTTTGACAAATAATATCACTTCCCAACCAGTCTTGCATCAGTTGTTGGCTGCCGCCGGATCGGTGAATTTCTACCGATAATTGGCGGGATTTTTCGAGAGAGAGAGCGCAGGCGATCGTCCGTTGGGCCATCAAGCGGTGAAGGTTGGCAGCGCCTGTTTTTCCCAGCACCGGAATAAGTCGAGTTTTGGTTGTGCCCGGTTCGGGATAGCGGGTAAAAACAATCAGTTTTTCGGACATCATTTATAGTTGTTGATGAGTTTTAAAGGCAGAAACCCCAGAGGCGCATAGGAAGAGAAGAGAAGAGAAGGAGCGGACAACTGATTCACAGATTGCCGATCGATGTTGGTGGGTTAGGCAATGACTTAATTGAATCACCGCGCCCCACCCACCACACAATAAATTTACTTAAAAATAGCCAGCGGTTAGCTCATTTCTAGCATTCGCTCGATCGGCTGCAAGGCTGCTAGTTGAATATCTAGCGGCATGGTAATTTCGGGGGTTTGATTTTTGAGGGAGAGATACAATTTTTCCAAGGTATTTAATCTCATGTGCGGGCATTCGTTGCAAGCACAGTTATTATTGGTTGAAGGAGCGGGGATGAAGCGTTTGTGCGGAGCTTGCTTTTCCATTTGGTGAATGATTCCCGGTTCAGTCGCGACAATAAAAGCTTGGCTGGAACTAGCTTGAGAATATTTGAGCAAAGCAGTGGTGGAGCCTATGTAATTAGCGTGGCGCAGCACGGGAGGTTCGCATTCTGGGTGGGCAATTATTTCGGCTTCGGGATTTTCGATTTTGAGTTGAACTATCTTTTTTTCTGAGAAGTTTTCGTGGACAATGCAGGCTCCTTGCCAAATCTCCATGTTTCTACCGGTTTGTTCCATGACGTAGCGGCCGAGATTGCGATCTGGCCCAAAAATTATCGGCTGATTTTTGGGAATTTGGTTGACAATTTTAACAGCGTTAGAACTGGTGCAAATTATATCGCTCATTGCCTTAATGGCGGCGGTACAATTAATGTAGGAAATTACTAAATGTCCTGGTCGATCGGCTTTGAAAGCTGCAAAGGCTTCGGGAGGGCAACTGTCGGCGAGGGAACACCCAGCATTTAAGTCTGGCAACAATACTAATTTGTCGGGATTGAGAATTTTTGCGGTTTCAGCCATGAAATGAACTCCGGCAAAAACTATGACATCGGCGCTGGTGTTGGCGGCTTTGCGGGCAAGTTCTAGGGAGTCGCCAATGAAGTCTGCGATGTCTTGAATCTCGGAGTCTTGGTAATAGTGGGCGAGAATGACGGCATTTAACTCTTGTTTGAGGGCGTTAATGGCTGCAAACAAGTCGTGGGGCAGTCGGGTTTGAGTAAAGTTCGGAGCAGGTGCGGTGGTAAACACAGTTAGAATATTCCGGGGAAGGTGGCGAAGACAGCTAAAGTGTATTTTGAATTATAGTTGAATTCACCAAAAAGTGCTGGCTGTTCAGTGGAGCCGATCTAATATCTCAAATCTAAAATCCAAAATATGCTGCGGGAGAGTGCAAAAATTGGTCGCTGTTTCTTATGCTGAGTAAGAAGGGGCTAGGGATCGATCGCACATAACAAATGAAATGAATAAAGCTAAATCTATCAAAATTGCGGTGGTGGGGGACGTTCACGATCGCTGGGAACCGGAAGACGGCGAGGCCCTGAAGCATATGGGCGTTGATTTGGTGCTGTTTGTGGGGGATTTTGGCAATGAGTCGGTGGAGGTGGTGCGGGCGATCGCCCAATTGGACATTCCGAAAGCAGCGGTGTTTGGGAACCACGACGCTTGGTACACGGCGACAGAGTGGGGCCGCAGTCAGTGCCCTTACGATCGCACTCAAGAAAATTGGGTAAAACAGCAGTTAGATTTAATGGGAGAAGCTCACGTCGGTTACCGGAAGCGTGATTTTCCAGAATTGGGCGTAACTGTGGTGGGAAGCCGCCCCTTTACTTGGGGGGGATCGGAGTGGAAGTACGGGGATTTTTACTCGGAGTGGTTTGGGGTAGAGAGTTTTGAAGAATCAGCGCGACGCATTGCAGAAGCTGCGGCGGAGGCGCACTGCGAAAATGTGATTTTTTTGGGTCACACGGGTCCGACCGGGTTGGGAGAGGCTCCTGAAGACCCCTGCGGGCGAGATTGGAAGCCGCTGGGAGGGGATTGGGGCGACCCGGATTTTGCGGAGGCGATCGATCGAACTCGTACCACAGGAAAGCACATACCGCTGGTAACTTTTGGTCATATGCACCACAAACTGCGGCACACGAAGCAGGAGTTGCGGAAGTCGCTGGAGGTGAGTGCGGAGGGTACAGTTTATTTGAATGCCGCCAGCGTACCGCGAATTGTGGAGAAAGACTGCTCGAAATTGCGGAATTTCTCGATCGTCCTGCTGGAAAATGGAGCAGTGTCCGAAGTGTCTCTGGTTTGGCTGGGGGCAGATTTCGCGGTGGCCTTAGAACAAATTCTTTATCGGGGCGGTGAATCTGCGGCTATTTGTAGTTAGAGACAATTGCTGGTATGATAAAATGAATGCGCCCGGAGAGGTGGCAGAGTGGTCGAATGCGCTCGACTTGAAATCGAGTGTGGCAGTGATGTCACCGTGGGTTCAAATCCCACCCTCTCCGTTTTTGAGAAAATGCCTGGTTTTTGGGCAATCGCCACTTGGTGAGACACACCTGATTTCAATTGACAGCCGTAAAGACCGAGAGTCGATCGCTCAAACTCCCCTCCACTCAAATAACTCCAATTGCTGGAACTCTCTTAGGGTTCCCAGGCTCACCCACCAACGCGGATGATTTTCCCTGTCTTCCAACAGGCTCCTCGGGCGTACTTTTATCCTGTTTCCGAGGGACTCTCGGTACAGCATCCAAATAGATTCCCAGTCCATCCAGACCGCGCTGCAAAATAACTTTTGCAGCATCCACATCGGCATCCTCATGATAACCGCATTCTTCACAGATAAATTTTTCCTGAGCTCGATTTGTGGGACTGACATACCCGCACTCGCTGCATTCCTGAGAGCTAAAGTGAGGTACCGCTTCATAAACCAGAACGCCCGCCCTTTCGGACAAAATCTTGACTTTCTGTTTTAAGGAACCCCAAGCAGCATCAGCAATGGCTTTGTTCAGTCCAGATTTAGCAGACTGACCGTTAGGCAGATACTTTCCGTTTTCATCCTGCTTTGGTTTGCAGCGTGCCATCATGCCTTGAATATTAAGATTCTCGAACACAATCAGGTCAAACTGCTTGACCAAGCTATTAGCTATCTTCCATTGGTAATCCTCTCGTCGATTAGCAACTTTTTGTTCCAGTCTTGCTAAGCGCTGGCAGGCTTTTCTTCTGCGGCGGGAACCTAAAACCTTGCGGCTGACAGCACGGTTTAGTCGCGATCGCTTCCGCTCCATCTGTTGATAAAATCTGGGATGGGCAATGGTTTGTCCCGTACTGAGAGACATTAGCTTCTTGATACCCAGATCTACTCCTACTGCTGTTTTAACTTTATTCGCTGCAGGAACATTTGGAACCGACTCATCTTGCAACAGAACAGAGATATAAAAGCCATCTGCTTTTTTACGCACAGTGGCGGAACGAATGCTGAAACAATTAAGAAACGGTCGGGACTGAAAAAACGACATCCAGCCAATACCGGGAAGTCGGACTTTGTTCCCTTTAAAGGCGACATCTCCCGGCGGGTAGGTGAAAGAGCGAAATTTACCCTGCCGCTTTGTTTTCGGATATTTGCCCAATCCTCGGAAAAAGCGCCCAAAAGCAGCATCAACCTGTTTCAGCATTTGTTGCAAAACATGGTGAGAGATTTCTTTATACCAAGGACGCTCCTGCTTCATGTCAACCAGATTGGCATCTTGTTGAGCTAGCGGAGTCCTTTTCTTGCCTTTTGCTGTCCAAGGATTGCCGTACAAAGCACCTTTGCTTAACGAGCAAGCAAGGGGACAACACTCGGCTTGAGTTTCGATGAAGCAGTAGTTCCCCATTACAGGGAATCTTGCTTGCTCGTAGGCTTCTGTCCGCTCCCTAAGTCTAAAGTTGTATTGCAAGCGAAGCAAATGAATCCACCGCTCGATTGTTTGAGCTTGTTTGGGCGATGGATTCAGCTTGTAAACGTAAGCAAGCAGCATAGTGTACTAAGTTAACCAGGCTACTGATTGAGCAGATGAGCAACTTGCTGCGCTGTGGAATGGGAGATGCTAGCGCATGAGCTCACCCCATTAGGATTGAGTGTGTTGATCCGCTTGGCACTGAGAACTTTGGCAAAATCTGTAGCAGCCAGTTCCTCCATTGTCATGGCATCTTTGCAGTTTTGTCCTTGTTTCAATCCTCTTGCTGTTCGGAAATCTTTAGTAAGGCCAATTATAGGTTCATACCCCTTAGCCTTGCAGCGAGCAAAATGCTGTGGAACCTTAACCCCATGTTCATACAAAGCTGCCTCGTAGAAGTCTTCTTTGGGAATAGAGTCAAGACGGGCTCCAATATATTCACGGGTTTTGCCTTGTTTTTCCCAAGTTTTAACTGCCCGTTGGCGACTGCGGCGAATGCCTAGCTCTGGGTCAGCATCCTCTTCTATTCGTTGTTTGATAGCCGTAAGCGCCCACCTATGGAACTCTGGAGACAAGTCCTGAGCGTAAGCAATGGCTATGTTTTCTGTTGCGTAAGTTCCATAGCTTTTAGATCCCCTGGTTTTGATCAGACCAGCATCTTTCGCTAGTGTTCTTAGTTGGCTTGCCCACGCCCTGTACTTTTTGCATCCCGAGTTAGCGACTGGTTGTTCTGCCAAAATTCTCTCGACGACAGGTTTTAACCCAGGCTTAGCTTCAAGTACCAATTGTAAAAGTAGCTTACAGATGCGCTCCTGCATGAACCACTTATCGAGTTCTTGGGATTTAACAGACCCTGTGGCCCTCCACATATCAGTCAGGCAGATTAGCCCACCGTTTTGCTGACAATGAATTAGAAAACCTTTGTAGTCCATACTCTGACTCCGTAATTTGCCCATAATGAAAAACTCTCCTTCAAAATCAAAGACACTATTGACATATTTATTACCGTGTGATAAGGGATAAGGGTTGACAAATGTGCTATGATAAAAGCACAAAAGAACTGTAGACCGCAAGAAATTAAATTCTTGCAGCTCAGGTGTATAGCCCAAAGCCACTACCGAGCAAGGTTGTTATCTGTGGGGATGGTGGGACTCGAACCCACAAAAACCCTGGCAGGTTATCCGGTTAGGAGCCGGATGCGTTTTCCTGTTCCGCCACATCCCCAAGTAAAATGCAGCGGCGATACTTTGAATTAGGAACTCAAAGCATCGTCGCTGTTTGTTAAGGAAAATCTCATTTGCGGTGTCATTATGCTGCTCCCAGTATTTGAGGCTGATTGTTCGTTAAACGAATTTGAAGCATAAAGATTTCTACCAAGCTTCTTCCACCTTTTATATTGTGGCTCTGCACCGCGCCGTAATTCTACGCTCAAGGAGTTTTTGGCTCGCCAAAATTCCTCTTCAGATTCCGCGTCAAATATGGCTTCGACAATCCCATCGACTAGCATTGGCTGTTGACGATCGTTCAAAATCTTTTCTATCGATTCTGCAAAGGTCAGCCCCACGTACTGAGGACGCTTCATCTCCATAGGGCTACGCTGATGTCTGTTTTGAGAGCTTGCTTTTTCAAGACTGGCATCTTCAGAAGCAAGACTAAAATTAGCTAGACCTCCTTTTAGATGTTCGTCTGCACCAAGAGAACTTGTCGAAGCTACTTGACCCCCATTCAAAGTCAGTGCTTCTGTTTCCGAAAGCATCTGTGTCGGTGTTAATGCCACTTCCTCAGGAGCCACCAGCGCCAGCATACCCTCGTAATAAACAATACTTGCTTTTAGTTTTACAGCTTTCGCTTGTACCTCAGCAAGTTCTGACTTCTGCTGGTCAATTTGCTCTTTCAGCCATTTGACGTGCTGTTCGCGGGCAAGATCCTGTGCCATAGCTCCTAAAAATCTCTCTGCTTTTTATAATATAACACAAAAACGAACTATGCAAGCAAAACATAAAAAAAAATGCAAAACTCAACCTATCTCTAAATGACATAACTACTGCTGCTAGTTCTCAATAAAAAAACACCCCCGCAGGGGTGCTGTTGCTTACCAGGTAATTTTTCTAGCCAACTGAGTTAACTAAAGCCTTCTTCATCCGCCGGGTCGCCGTAGGGATCTTCGCTCGCGGGGACGACATTGCCGAACATTCCAACATCCGCTACGTAGTCTGCAGGGTCGCCGTAGGGGTCTTCGCTGGCCGGAGTCACGTTGCCGAACTGTGCGTAGTCGGTACCGGCGTCGTCTGCGGGGTCGCCGTAGGGGTCTTCGCTCGCCGGGGTCAGGTTGCCGTACTCTCCGTACTCAGCCGGGTCGCCGTAGGGGTCTTGGCTGGCTGGAGTCAGGTTGCCGTACTCTCCGTACTCAGCCGGGTCGCCGTAGGGGTCTTCGCTGGCTGGAGTCACGTTGCCGTACTGTCCGGGATTTGAGGCATCTTCGTAATAGCCGTCAGGATCGACTTGCTCGCCGTCTGGTCCGACGATCGCATCTTTTAACTTCCGCAAAAATCCGTCTACCATGATAAAGTTCCTCTTTTTTATGTGTTGAAAAACGACTGTTTTAGATTCGGAATCCCAGATTTAATTGAACCTCACGGAACCTGCCATCTAAAATCTCAAATGCTTAGACTACTGTGCCGGAACAGGACTTGTAGCTTCCGGCAAGCTAGTAAGGTCTCGACTGGTATTTTGGTTGTTGTACCCCTCGAATTCGCGGTAACACGTTGCCGAACTCTCCGTAGCCAGCCGGGTCGCCGTATGGGTCTTCGCTGGCTAGAGTCAGGTTGTCGAACTGTCCGGGATTTGAGGCATCTTCGTAATAGCCGTCAGGATCGACTTGCTCGCTGTTTGACCCGACGATCGCATCTTTTAACTTCCGCAAAAATCCGTCTACCATGATAAAGTTCCTCTTTTTTATGTGTTGAAAAACGACTGTTTTAGATTGGGAATCCCAGATTTAAGGGAAACTCACGGAACCTGCAATCTAAAATCTCAAATGCTTAGACTACTGTGCGGGAACAGGACTTGTAGCTTCCGGCAAGGTAGTAAGGTCTCGACCGGTATTTTGGTTGTTGTACCCCTGGAATTCGCGGTAACGCGCTGCCTCGGACTCCGGAACTTTAATTCCTTCAGGCGGGGGCGTTACCCAGACCGCGCGATTCTGGGCATCGCGGTAGTAAACGCGACCGTTTTTGGAAAGGTAATGTTTTCCCTGCGGCCCCTTTTCTTGTTTATTTTTGTACTGATTGTAGATGTAGTAAAGGGCGGCTGCTCCTGCTAAAGTAATCCCTACTTTTTGAGCATTGTTCAGTCCTTTTTTTGCTTGTGGGGAAGGAGTGGGGCGGCGATTAGTTTGCACTCCTCCAGCGCGAGTGTTGTCAACAGGAGGCGGGGGAGCGGAATTTTGCTCGCTAGAACCGCAAGCACTCACAAAGGGAAAGGTCAGCAGCGTTGTCAGCAGCAGAGCCATGAAGCGCGATCTTTTGGGTTCGGGTTTGATTGTGTTCATTGCCGCTCCGAATTGTCGGGATTACAGGTAGGGTGTGTTCTGGCGAGGTTGAGGAACCTGAGCTGCTGCCAACAGTTTTTAGAGTAAATTAATTTCTCAAAGCAATTTTGACAAAAGTAGTTGCTGAGAACTTAACAGCGCAGGTACGGTATTGCCTTTGTATTCAATCATCCTCAAGTCTCTCGAAAATTAGCTCATTCCAGGGATATAAATAAAGTTTCTTTTATTTCAGTCTGGAGGTATATGCAAATGCGCGCCTTCGGGTAAGAATAAATTCTGTTTGTGGACTGCTCACAGCAAAGTGAAGCAGACGGACGGGACGAGTCCGAAACTCAAAGCAGCACGGGCGAGGGAAAGGAGGCGGGATTTATAAGTCCGGCGGTGTTTAATTGCGCCAGCGTGCTTGTGGGAGATGCCTGCAATTTTATTGTGGGAGTTCTGGAGAGGTCGATCGCACTATTGTAGAAATCTATTAACCGCGATAGAAAGCCCCCGAAGCTTTTCGGATATTTATGAAATTAAAGAATTTATTTACTGCTGGATTGTCCATCGCAGTTGTATTTACTGCGGTAAAATATCTAACTTTTTCAAATCAACAAAACCAAGTCAAGGAATTGCTGCAAACCAAACAGTGTCCCGAATGCAATTTCAGCAATGCCAACCTAAAAGGATTAGACTTGCAAGGAGTCAACTTGCAGGGAGCTAATCTAGAAGGTGCTAACTTATCAGGAGCCAAGTTGACCAATGCCAACCTCAAAAATGCCAACTTAAATAGAGCCAACCTGACGGGAGCTGATTTGGGCTGTGCTGGCATCACTTTTAACCTTGAGGCTAATGAAAAAAAAGCAAATATGGATTTTAATGTCACCGCTGTTCCACAGCAGAATAACCCAGAAAATGCAGTAGTTGGTTTCAATATGAAAGCAACGGATCGAGGAGCGACCATGCGTTTCAACCTCATGGGATGCGCTGATTTCTCGAATGCTAGCTTGCAAGAAGCTAAAATGCCCGATGGCACAATTCATCCTTAGTAAGACCAGCAAATACTGTTTATATCTATAAAATCGGAAGAAAACCGCCGCCTGACAAACAGGCAGCGGTTTTTTAAGAAATGAACTGCACGCCTAAAATTAGTGAGCAGAACCGTTGCCGTGATACTTGTCAGTATCGTAGAATCCGTTTTTTGTACCGAAGAACAGACAGCAAACCGTGAAAACTGCTGTCAAGACTGCTAAAACTAACTTAACGTCCATAATTTACCTGCTGTTGTTGAGTGAGTGCAAATACTCAGATTGTAGAATCTTTTTGGCTGGCGCGGCCATCTACCAGCGTAGCGCCAGATTTGCTGGGCTGTACTCTGGTGCGGCAGTTTCCTGACGGCGAGACGATTCGGGGAATTATTGTCGAAACCGAAGCTTACGGCCCAGGAGATCCCGCTTGTCATGCTTACCGACAGCGAACTTCTCGCAATGAGGTGATGTTCGGGCCTGCGAGTATGAGCTACGTTTACTTAATCTACGGGATGTATCACTGCTTTAACGTGGTGACGGATGCAGAGGGAGTTGCTAGTGCTGTGCTGGTTCGAGCTTTGCAGCTAGATGCGGTTCCCCAACAATTCGCTGGAATTCCCGATAAGAAGCGATCGCGCCTCGCCGCCGGGCCTGGGAAACTGTGTAAGGTGCTGGAGATCGATCGAACTTTAAGCGGTTTTCCCTTGGGTGCAGGCCAACCGCTGCGGTTGGAACACCGGAGCGAGAACTTTCAGCAAGCTGTGGAGGAGGGTACAATAAATTTTGTGCAAACTACGCGGATCGGGATTTCTCAAGGAATTGATTTGCCTTGGCGGTGGTATGTAGGGAACTCTACGGCTGTGTCACAACTCTAGTAATGTCAAAGGTATCAGTGTAAATTTTGTCGCTTATCTTAGTGAAATTATGGCTTACTCTTCTGAAAATCCGATCGTACAACTCAAAAAATGCCTAAGCCTGGTTCAGGATGTTAGCACTCACACCGAAGCCAACCGGGCCTTCGAGCAATTGTGCGGGATTATCGATGCTGAAAACCCAATGGCGGCGCAACTTTTGGAGATGCTGTGGGAAGAGGCAATTATGGCGAGGCGATCGGCTTTATTTTGGCAACAAATGAGCGATGTTGAGAAAGATATGGCTAATAGAATGATGGAAAATATGACGCAGATGCGGCAAAACTATTTGCGGCTGATGCAGGAAATGTAAACAGTAATTGGTAAGTCTGTGTTTGTAGTGAGGACTTTAGTCCTCTCTTTATCAATAAAGTTTTCTAGATGTAGGGTGCGTCAGCGCCGATATTTGAGGAGGCTCAAACACTTTGTTTCCGGGGCACCCTACAATAAATTCTGCTACTTCATTAAAGCAGCGCCGCGGTTGTAAAGTTCCCGCGCGTAATCAGTCCAAGTTCCCTGTCCCCAATAGCGGAAACAGCTTGTTTGTAGCAGCAAGTTGTAAAGCAAAGCTTGCTGGTATTCAAACTGCTTGGTAACTGAAGCATCTTGCTGCACCAGCGGGTCGTATTTTTTGTGAAATGCAGCGCTAAGTAGATTCATCGGTTCCAAGACATTTTCGTAGCCTTTCACCCAACTCAAATCGTTAGTCCAAGAAGCACCATCCATGTGAAAATTATGGTCTGTTTGCTTGAGTTGGGCGATCGCACTTTCCACTTTTTCCGGCGTCGCATTATTAGGATCGACTAGGTGCCAGATTTTGTGCTGGTTAATTCCCTGACAAACAGGATAATCTTCAGGATTAACCCCCGCCGCTTCAATTATCTCCAAATATTCAGTGCCGTTTAAACCAACAACGCCGGATTTTCCCCCGCCTTGTTCGCGGTTTTCGTGCCAAGCTTTGACAAAGGCGCTGGGAAATTCATTCATCATCACGCCGCCATTTTCGCCGTCGGCAATCTGAGTAACTAAAGAAGGAATTGTAATATTGCCAATTTGCTGTTTATTGCGTCCTTTCGCTTCGTAATACGGCTGCATTTGACCCACCAATTTCGTATCCGAACCTTGGGTTTTAATCAAAGCCGTGATGCTGATTGTTTCGCCGTGAGAATTGCGGGCCACTAAACGGTTGGGAATATATTTTTGGTCTTGCGACAATCCCGAACCGTCGGGATTTTCTACCGAATGTTCCTGCACCATCAGCCAGCGGTAGCCGCATTCTTTCAAAGCTTTGATGTATTCGTACAGTGTATCTGGGTGATTGGGAAAGTGCATTTCTGGGGGCGAAAAACCTTTAACGCGCTTCAGAGCATCCAAGCCAAAAATGGCCGCAAAATGATGTTGCCATGCTTGAATTTGAAGTTTAATGTCGGGAATGGGAGTTGAGGGAATGACGGCGTGACTCCACATTGTCCCCAGCCATTCTACGTGAGGTTGATATTGAGGATCGCAGGTAATCCGCTTGAGATTATCAAAGATATCGTCCCGCCCCATTTGGCGCAATCCCCACAACAAATTGCCCGAATAGTCGAGCATAATTCGCGGGTTGCAGCCTTCGGCAATCAGTTGGGGAATGAATTCTCCCATGCGAGAATAGCACCAAGCAAACACTCCGGCATTGTGGTTGTCTCCTTGGTTGGGATGTTCAAACATATTCTGGAGATTGCTGATCAGTTCGCCGTTTGCACCTGCAGGAATTGTCGGTTGGTGCATATGGAGGGCGCAGGCGAATCCGGCTTGAATGTTTTCGAGGCGGAGGTTTGTGGCAGGTAGAAAGACTGGTTCGTTGCTATTGGCTGCGGCACTGATTTCTGCTTCGGAGCCGCAAATATTGGGCAATCCTGAGTTGATTTCTTGTAAAATCGGTAAATTGGGAGATTGTGCGATCGCAGGCATAAATTTTTCTCAACAATTGTGGAGGGGCGTTGTCTGCTATTGCTAAGATAGCTAGATACTTTAACAGTAGCAGAGGAAGTCTGCAAAAGATAAATTTCACAAGATAAGTCCGGGAGCGTGGAAGCCCAAAATCACGGGTCAAATCTTTAACACATTTCAAGTAAATAAGCGAGGTAAATTATGAAATACGAAATCAAGGTTTTGGAACCAACGGATTTGTGGTACATCCAAAATAACATCAATCCTGAAACCAATAAGTTTTACCATCCTACTAAGAATATTCCGTTGGTTCAGCAAGTAGAAATTAACTTAAACAATTCGGGAGTTATCATTCAAAAAGGTGCGCTGCATTGGTGTATGGGTAAATTAACTTCCGGTGTTTATAAAACGGATAACCGTTTGAAAGATATGTGGGTATCTTTGACAACTGAAATGGACTACAACGCTCCCGTATATCAAGGGACTGGTACGGTGAAACTGGAACCGAGACAAAAAGGGCATTTTCTGCATTATACGCCGATCGAGCTTTCGGATGCGGAGCAGTGGGAGTTTGATGACGGTATATTTCAGTTTTGTTCGGACAATGTAGTTATCGGTGCTAAAAAACTGAAATTCCGACAAGTGGCTGCTTCTAATGACGGTAGGTGGAGAATTGCTGTTACAGCTTTGCGCGAGCAAAAAGCTACTGTTTTAGCAGGTACAAGTTCACCGGCTAAGGTTGTCGAGCTCAAACAAGGTGAAACTTTGATAGCTGATTGCGATTTGGTTAAAGGATTTACCAAGGGGATTGAAGAAGATTATCGAAAATTAGGTCATTTTGGCAAAGGGGGTGGAGAGGGTTATGTTTGGTATTATCAGGGGAAAGGTAAATTATTAGTATGTGAAAATGATGCTATGGGTTTGGGTTGAGTTATTGACAGCGACAGAAGATTCGCTTGATGAAAACGAATCGATTTGACAAATTAGTTTGATTGTTGAAAAACCTGGCAAAACAGGAGATCGATTACACTTTGGCACATCAGGGACACGGCAGTGCCCTATCCGTACCTGTATTTTAAGCAACCGTCCGATCGCCCTAATCGGTCTCCACTTCTGCTACCTGCGTGTATTTTCCCTGTATTCCCAATGGCCGACTTGCTTATCTGCCTGGAAATCATATACTTTGTCAAGTTAAGAAAATATTTTTTTGATTCATCCAGGAGCGAGAAAAAAAAATGTACATAGTACAAATTGCCTCGGAGTGCGCCCCCGTTATCAAAGCAGGAGGTTTGGGCGACGTAGTTTACGGCTTGAGCCGGGAGTTGCAGAATTCCGGCCACTGCGTCGAGATTATTCTACCGAAGTACGACTGCATGAGGTACGACCACATTTGGGGACTTCACGAAGCCTACCGGGATCTGGCTGTGCCCTGGTACGGCGGCGAAATCCTCTGCGATGTCTTGTGCGGCTGGGTGCACGGGCAGTTGTGTTTTTTCATCGAACCTCGCTCTCAAGATAACTTTTTTAATCGCGGCTGTTATTACGGCTGCAATGACGACAATATGCGGTTTGCATTTTTCAGCAAAGCCGCTTTGGAATTTTTGCTTAGAAGCAACAAGCGTCCCGATGTGATTCACTGTCACGATTGGCAAACTGGTTTGGTGCCAGTCATGCTGTTTGAAATTTACAAATACAATTGGATGGAAAATCAGCGAGTCTGCTATACCATTCACAATTTCAAACATCAAGGCATGGGAGGTGGCGATATTTTGCAAGCCACGGGTTTGAATCGAGATGATTATTATTTTGAGTACGATCGCCTCCGAGATAACTTTAACCCTTTTGCTATCAACTTTATGAAAGGGGGCATTGTTTACTCGAACTTTGTCACCACAGTTTCGCCGCACCACGCCTGGGAAGCTCATATGGGCGAGTTCGGCTACGGTTTGGGCCACACTTTGCATTTGTATCAAGAGAAGTTTCGCGGGGTGCTCAACGGCATCGATTACGATGTGTGGAATCCAGAAAGTGATGGCTATATTCCGCACCACTACACTAAGGATGATTTGGCAGGAAAAGCCAAAACTAAAAAAGCTTTGCGCGATCGGCTGTTACTGCGCGATGCTGACAAGCCTATTATTACCTTTATCGGTCGTTTGGACGACCAAAAAGGCGTTCATCTCGTCCACCATGCAATTTATTACTCTCTGAGTAAGGGAGCGCAATTCGTGCTTTTGGGTTCCGCGACCGAAGCGGGAATTAACGCGCATTTCCAGCATGAAAGACAGTTTTTAAATGATAATCCAGACTGCCATTTAGAGCTAGGTTTTAATGAGGAACTGTCGCACTTAATTTACGCCGGTGGGGATATGATTGTGGTTCCCAGTAATTACGAACCCTGCGGGCTGACTCAGATGATCGGGTTGAGGTACGGTACTGTTCCTGTGGTGCGGGGAGTGGGCGGTTTGGTGAATACTGTGTTCGATCGAGATTACGACACCCGCCACCTCCCGGAAGAGCGCAACGGTTACGTGTTTTACCAAACAGACTACTCGGCTTTAGAGTCGGCGCTCGATCGGGCGATCGGATTGTGGTATGACTATCATGATGAATTTGAAAAACTCATGCTTCAAGGCATGAATTGTGACAATTCGTGGAAATATCCAGCTAAAGACTATGTGGAAATTTACGACCTAATTCGACACAAATAATCCTTAGGGTATCCAGTGTGCACCTTATTAACTGTAGGGTTCGCACTGCTAGCCCGCTTGTTGGTGGCTGTTGATCCTAGTCGCGAAGTCTGACAGTTGATACATGGCGGTGACGAGAATCGCCATGAGGTGGCTCTTGCTTTGTTTTTGGGAGCGCGAGGTGGTTTAAGCGGAACTTACCCCCTGCGGGGTAGTTCCGTGGAACTCGAACGCATACTAGCTGTAGGTTTTGCCAATTCGATCGGCT
>NZ_JAUBRN010000123.1:0-6217 GCF_036701875.1 Microcoleus sp. MON1_C5
CAGTTGACGTGCCATAACTCATCACCTCTCAACATTATCTTTATTCTATGCAACTTCATGTAAAATTGGTATAAGTGTTCTTGATTATTTGACCGTAGAGACACCGCGAGTGCTCATTGGTGTCAACTTAACGTTAAACAGGTAGCCCGACAGTCCGACAGGGAATGAATTCCCTGCCTCAAAGCTAAAGTCCTCTCCAGAGGACTGAGAAGAAAATTTTTTAAACTCATGAGTCCTCTTCAGAGGACTTTAGCTATTAGACAGGGGTTTCAACCCCTGGCGGACTGCCGGATAGGCGGGAGGACTGATAAACTAAAAGCTTAAGTTGACACGACGAAAGGCAGTGCCGTGTTCTCGGTATCATTCCTCAACTAAATTCTTCCCTACTTACTTCTGTTTGATTACTACCAAAGTAATGTCATCAAATACTTTTTGTTCCCCGATGTATCGCCGCAGGTCGTCAATAACAGCTTGCTTGATTTCTGCTGCTGACTGTCCCCTGTGAAGGGCAATAACTTCAATCAATGGCTCGATACCGTACTGAGAGTCCTTCATATTAAAAGCTTCCGTAATTCCATCACTATAGAGTACGACAACATCCCCCGAATTTAACTGTATTTCAGTAGAAGCAATGAAATCGGCAATATCTGCTTCCAAGGCGATGGGAAAGCCTAAGTCCATGGTATCAATCCGCTCTACTTCGCCACTGGAACGCACGACAATCACCTCTTCGTGCTGTCCGCTCAAACGCAGGGTGTTGTCCCGATATTCCAGCAACGAAAGGCTCATATTTTTACCGGAATTCATGCGTTCTACGTTGTCAAAAAGCGTTTGGTTGACTGTCTGCAATAATTTAACTGGGTCGGTTTCATTGCGAACCAACAAAGTGCGAATTGCTGTTTGAGCCATAATCATTAACACGCCGCTTTCTAAACCGTGTCCTGTCACGTCGCCGATGCCTATTGTGCCTTTACCGCCGTGATTTAGTACGTCGTAGTAGTCGCCGCCAACTTCATCAGCCGGTTCCATGAATGCAGCAATTTCTAGCCCATCAATTGACTCTAATTCCTGCTGTTGAGGCAAAATCATTTGTTGCAGGCGGCGAGTTACATCTAGTTCGGCACTCATGCGAAGGTTTTCTACTTTGAGCCGTTCGTTCAAAGCCAATATTTCTGCATTAGCTTGGGCTAATTGTGCGGTGCGATCTTCTACTTTTTGCTCTAAAGTTCGGTTGTAATCTTCTAATTTTTCGTAGAGAGTTGCATTTTCAATCGAGATCGCAGCTTGAGCGGCAATGATTTTTAAAGTTTCGACTCTTTCCGAGGTAAATGCACCGATCGCCAAATTATTTTCTAAGTAGAGAATGCCACCTAGTTTGCCTTGATTGAGTAGGGGGGTGCAGAGGATCGATTTGGGCCCAGTTGCGGTAATGTAAGAATCCCCAGTAAATAGTCCTTCATCGGTGGCGTTATTTAATACTACATTTTCGTGGCTGCGAGCGACGTAGTTAACTATGGCGGTTGATAGCAGGGGAATTCCGGTGGCAGGATCTACAGAATCTACGGGAAGGGATTGCATAATGGTAATGCTCTCGGATTCTACTGCTGCTTCGGCTTCAATCGCCCAATTGCCGCCTTTATCCAGAATCAGAAAACCTTTTTGAGCGCCTGCGTTTTCAATTACAGTTTTCATCACCTGGTTTAACAATTGTTCTAGAACGATTTCACCGGAGATAGCTTGCGATGCTTTCATTACGGCGGCAAAATCCAGTGCTTCGCCGGAATTGCTACCAGTTGTGGTGATGGGATTGATGATATTATTTTCAGTATCTGTTCGGGTTGAACCAAGCGACTGAATGGCTAAAAACTGCGGGTATCGCCCTTCTAAATCTTTTACCTTAGCTATAGCCCCCCAGCGCTGATAAGCATAGTGGGCATCTTGCAGGTAGTGACGGGCAACATGATTTTGATTTCTGGCTAAATAAAACCTGCCTGCTAGTTCGTAGGCGAGGGCTTCTTCGTTGAGATATTCGTTTTCGCGGGCTAAGATGATGGCTTTATCGTAATATTCTCTGGCATCTTTATCGTTGCCTAATACGCGATCGCGTTCCGCTTCGACTAGATAGAATTTGTGCAGGTAATTCATGGGAGCCTGCTTTGCCCATGTTTCCATTTTTTCTTGTTTAGCAGCCACCTTTGTCAGGATTTCTGCTCTTTCTGTTTCTGAGGAATTAGGATAGAGCGCTAGTCGGGCTAACATATCATACAAATAGACAACAGGGAGAATAAAAAAGGAGCCTGCATTAGCTGAGTATTCTTCAAAGCGGTCTGCATTCTCCACAGCTTGCTGAAATTCCTCGAAAAGATAACAGAGGAGAACTTTAAGTGAATAAACCTGCATGAGCGCAGTGCGATCGCCACCTGCTTGATGAACGGGTATCATCTTTTGTTCGTCGTATACTTCACCAATCAAACAGCAGGGATTTTCTACTTGTTCCCCCAAGTTTAGGATCGCCTGCATAAAGATTTGACCCCAATAAATGTATGCTTCCTGTTGAGTTTGATAAGTAAATTCAAGGGCTTTCGCCATTTCTTTCTTGGCATCGATCAGCTCCACACCGCTGAGGTACAAAGCGTAAGCATAGCTAAGGGTAATACTAGCAGCATATTCAAGATCTCCTGTTTCTATCGCACATTGATAAGCTTCCATGCACAAAGAAGATGTGTCTTTGAGCGGTTCATTCCAATGCTTGATAAATGTCTTATATATTGCATAAATTCTTGCTTTAAATGTTCTATCTTTGAATCGATCCAGTAGCTTCAAAGCAAGTTGACTAAACTGATAGCCAGTGTCAAGCTCTCCTGACGAGCAGAGGATCATTCCGTAACCTACATACGGAAAAGCAGAGCCAGCAGAATTACCATACTGAATCGATAAATTTACCTGTCGGCACCAATTTAGCAAGCTCAGTTGATTAATTGCTATGAACGCAGGGCCAAATAAGTAGTTCATCACCCGCATAGCTGCTAGTTTATACGGGTCGGTCATTTGCGGTAAGTCGATTAGATTCTGGGCTTGCCTGCCCGCTAAAGCAGATTTTATCTGCTCCATCTCTTGTGCCAGATCGGATTGGTTCGGTCGTTGCGGTAATTCTACCCCTAATAATTTCAGAACTTCTAGCCCAATGTCGATCGCCTCTAGGAATTTAATTTGAGCGCAATAAGCTTGCATTTTGATTTCATAGACTTTTACTTTGTCTAACAGCGTTTTTGCTTTTTGCAAAACTACCCCAGATAAGCGCTCCATTTCATCGTAGTTAGCAATTGTATAAGCTGTTTCTGCTGCTTCTAAATACAAATCTAAGGTAAGGTTGTACTGCTGCGACCAACTCTTTTTATTTAACAAACTTAAGCCAATCTCAAGGTAATTGAAAGCTGGTTGACTAGCCGCTGAAGATTTGGCTTTTTTACCTGCCTGTAAGTTTAATTGAGCTAACTCGTATCGCTCTATTTGTTGATCTATCAGCGCTCGGCCTTTGTTCAACTGATTGACAATATCAAACAGCTTCTGTGCCACTTCTTCAGATGGTGTATTTTGAAGTAACAACCTGCCCACGCGCAGATGTACTGATTGTCTATCAGGTTCGGAGATGAGAGAGTAAACTGCTTGTTGAATGCGATCGTGAGCAAATTTGTATTCTGCAACTAACTGATCGGACAAACCTGCTACATTAAGTTCCGCCAACTGATAGGCATGGCTGAGGGGTATAACTAGACCGGATTGGAGTGCTGACCGTAAATCTGTTGCTGTTTCTTGGAGGGATTTTTCATAGATAATCGCCAGCGTTCTCAAGTCAAACTGATTCCCCACGCAAGCTGCTAATTTTAATACTGCCTGAGTTGCTGTCGGGAGTTTTTTTACATTTTTGCTCGTCAGATCTAAAACGTTATCTGTAATTGGTTGCGCTTTTATTTGTTCTAAGTCCCACTGCCATTTCTGAGATTCGTAGTTAAAATATAACCATGCTTCAGAATGCAGGGATTTTAAGAATTCATTGATAAAAAACGGATTACCACCAGTTTTTTGCTGGAGCAATTTGGCAAGTGGCTTAGCATTTTTTGATTCCGCAAAAAGCGTATCAACTAAAAGTTGCGTAATATCGGTTAAGGCTAAAGGTGTCAAAAATATTTTATTAATGGTTGTTACTTTTGCTTTGGCAATATTTTCCAAAATTTGAGTTAGCGGATGTGCTTCGCTTACTTCATTATCCCGATATGCACCAATTAGAAATAGATATTTATTATCGGCTACTGTCATCAACAGTTGAATTAATTCTAGCGAGGCTCTATCTGCCCACTGTAAGTCGTCTAAGAAAATTACTAAGGGATGTTCGAGTTGTGTGAATATATTAATAAATTTTTGCAAAACCCGATTAAAGCGATTTCTCTGTTCTGCTGGCGGGAGATCTGGTAGGGGTGGTTGGGAACCAATAATTAGTTCTACTTCAGGAATAACTTCAACGATTACCCCTCCAGCTTCCCCTAATTCCGCTTGTAACTTCTCTCGCCATTTGCTAATTTGGGTATCGCTTTCTGTTAGTAACTGCCGTACTAATGAACGAAATGCCTGAATTAAGGATGCGTAGGGAGTATCTCGTTGAAATTGGTCAAACTTACCCGAAATAAAATAACCGTGTTGGCGAGTCAGCGGCCTATATATCTCCTGGATTAATACTGTTTTTCCAATCCCAGAATATCCAGAAACCAGCATCATTTCACTGGTTCCTTGACTAACTCGCTCAAAAGCAGCTAATAAGGCAGAAATTTCCCGTTCTCGCCCGTACAGTTTTTGGGGAATTTGAAATCGATCGGAAATATTGTGCCCAGCGATTGGGAAAGGGTCAATTTGCTCTTTGCTCTGCCACTGTCTGAGACATTCTTGTAAATCTGCCTTTATTTGATATGCTGACAAGTAGCGTTCCTCAGCATTTTTTGCCATTAATTTCAACACGATCGCCGAAATAATAGGTGGAACTTCTGGTTTAATTTCGTGCGGTGGGGTAGGTTGTTTAGCAATATGACAATGGACTAATTCCAAAACATCATTCGTAGGGAAAGGTAACTGTCCGGTTAGTAATTCATAAAAAGTTATCCCCAGCGAGTAAAAATCAGTGCGGTAATCGATTGTTCGATTCATGCGACCTGTTTGTTCTGGCGAGATATAAGCCAGCGTTCCTTCTAATACGTTCGGGTTAAGAAAACTTGGGTTTTCTCGCGACAGGGTTGTAGAAATTCCAAAATCAATTAGCTTCAGCTTACCTGTCTGCTGATTTAAAACAATATTTGATGGGTTAATATCTTTATGAATGATGTGCTGCTGGTGAACCTGACCGAGAATGTCAACAATTTCAATGGCCAGATGGAGAAATTCAGCAATTGTAAATTGCTTCTTAGCGATTATATAATTGAGGGATTCGCCACCAAAATCTTCTAACGCAATTACCCACTGATATTCTAGGTTTTGGAAGCTGTAAACATCTATTACGCCTGGTAAGTTAATGTTTTGGGTTATTTCATACTCTCGCTTAAACCAGGCAATTTTTTCAGGTGAAGGATAGGATTCTTTGAGCATTTTGAGGATAACAGGCAGATTGTCTGTTTGCCGATATCCGCGATAGACTAAGGAGTTACTGCTCTCATGCAGTTTTTCAGTAATTTGGTAATTTTGCATAGTTAGGTTTTGAGGATAAAAAACCGCAACAAGTGCGGTTTGAGCTTATGAAATATCAATCCACTTTGTAAAAGTGTAGACAATGATGAGTAATTTAACTTCAATCCCACATCCTATTCAGAGTCAGGTTTGGGGTCTGGCGGTGGAGAAGGAGGAAAAGGGTCTGGATCTGGCAAGGGATCGGGGCCGGGATCGACGGCAGTAATAGCAAGCGGCACTCGTTCGTCTGCAAAGAGTGCGGCAATTTTAGCATTTTCACCACTCATCATTGCAATTTTTTCTGCTTCAGTTAAACCCACTTCGTCCATTAAGGAACTGGGGTTGTTGAGGAAAGCACTTTGTTTCTTGGGGTCAAGTGCTAAATCTGTTAATAAATCCAATAGGTTACTCATGGGATATTCTCCTAAATCTCTAATACCAATTTAATATGAAGCTGCATAGAATAAAGCTTCCAGAATGAAAGTGTAAGAAGATAGTGAACTCATTT
>NZ_JAUBRN010000024.1:0-89687 GCF_036701875.1 Microcoleus sp. MON1_C5
ACTTGTTTCTGAGATTGCAAGAGATACACCAAAATTTTGAGAGTCAGATATTCAGTATTTTTTAGTTGCCGTTGCAGGTGAATTTGGTAAAATTGAGGAAACATATTTAACAGATGGGGTTGGTTGAGAAAAATGACCCCATCTTTTTTTACCTTAAGTTGTCTCAATCCGCTACTGGCAATGCTTTTGACTGGGTTGTCACCCCGTCAGCAGCGCAAGTCCTCTAAAGAGGACTAATGAATTTAACAGTCCTCTTCAGAGGACTTTCGCTATGAGACAGGGAATTAATTCCCTGTCGGACTTTCGGTTTTACCTGCTATTTCACCTACATTAATCCGAGTTTATCTCCGGTTAAAAATCGGGTTCTGCGGCTAAAAGCTCGATCGACAAATCCATCTGTTCCTTCCCCCGCGCCAAAAACCTTTCGCACTCCTGCCAACACTCCACAGCCACCCCAAACTGCTCAAAAACCTCCTCTAGAGGCAACTCTCCCGATTCCACCCGATCGATAATCGCTTCAATTCGATCGACCGTTTCTTCATAATTCCAGTCAGACTGGCGCAACTGCGAATCAATCATAACTTTTCTTCTGCATCCAATACTTCTACAATCTTAACTTTCAGCACGCCCCGACTCAACCTCACAGTCAATTCCTCTCCCAATTCCAAACCGTCAGTTGTGCGGACTATCGTACCGTCACTTTGGATTACCGCCGCATAACCCCTTTGCAATACCGCAGCCGGATTTAATGCGGATAACTTTTCTTGCAATACTTCCAGTTTACCAGTTGCTTGCCGCAAAGTTCGGGATGTCGCAGGTAAGCGTTTTAATCGATTTTGTAACAGTTGCAAATGCTCTTCTTCTGTCTGAAATCTTGCCCGCACAGCACTTGCTAAATTGACCATTCGCTGCTTGTGTTCAAAGTAAAGATCTGCTAAAATTGGTACAGCTTGAGCCGCCGCCGCAGTGGGAGTGTGGGCTCGTTTATCTGCTACTAAATCCGCGAGAGATTCGTCTCTTTCGTGCCCGATACCAGTGATAATTGGAATCGCACAATTCGCGATCGCCCTGACAACTCTCTCATCATTAAAACAAGCCAAATCTTCCGCAGAACCGCCGCCGCGCGCTAAAACGATCACATCCGCCCTACCGTCCAATTCTACCCGGGCGATCGCCCTAGCAATGGCAGCAGCAGCCAATTCTCCCTGCACTCCTGTCGGCGACAGCAACACCCGCAAACCCGGATATCTTTGGGCTAGAGTGCGCTGAATGTCTCCCCAAGCAGCGCCAGTATCCGATGTCACCACCGCCACAATTTGCGGGTGTGCGGGAATCGGGCGCTTTCTGGCGGGATCGAAGAAACCCTCAGCATCCAAGCGCGATCGCAATTGCTGCAACCGCAAAGCCTGCAATCCTTCACCAGCCGGTAGCGATTGCACCACAGTCAACTGGTACTCGCCGCGATTTTTGTAAACCCGGATGCTTCCCAAAACCAGCAACTGTTCCCCTTTTGCCGGCATTTGCACCAATTTTTGCCGCTGAGAATTCCACACTACGCAGCGAATAGCAGCGCTTTTGTCGGTGTCGCACAGAGTGAAAAAGCAGCCGCTGGGGTGGTGCGAAACGTTCGACACCTCGCCTGTCAGCCAAACTGATTGCAGGTTGCGATCGCCCTCCAACAACTCTTGCAGGTATGATGTTAGTCCGGCAACAGATAAAGCTGTATCGGGAAGAATTGAAGTCATCCAATTTGAGATTTTAGATTTTAGATTTTAGATTTAGGCTACTATCAATACTTCGGACAGTGTGCGATTGCCAAGCGTAAAATAAGGGTGTCACGGCGATTGCCGAATCGACTTCCTAACGAAAAATCAAGGGTTTCCGACTAGGATCTCAAAATAGTCCGGACTATTGTAGTATATCTAAGGTAATTTATTTGTAGGCTGAGCGGGCGAGCGTAAATTTAACTGCAAACAAACTAATGATATCAGATACAATGACTTCGATGAATGTGCTGCGCCAAGAGGCTGCGGCGATCGGTATTACTGAGGCCGAAGCTAGAAAATATGGCGACCTCCGACATAAAAGAACTTGGTCTTTGGCGATCGAACATCACCTCTCACTGCAAGATTTTGCCGATCGCATAGAACAATCCTTCACAACTTCCGAACCAGATTCCTCCAGCGCACTCAACCACTCTCAGATTGCGGAGTCGAAAGACTATGGTATTCCGCTAACTGCGAACCTAGGCGAATCTAGAGTAACCAGGGACAACCAAACAGCCTCTCTTGCTTCGCCACAACAGCAAGCAGTAGCAATCGGGCGATCGCACACACATTCCGACCACCGCAGCAACCAAAACCGAGGTTTTAAACAAGTAGTTCAAAATCATATTAAAGCATTAACAATTGCATCCGCCTCCCGCACAAATCTGCCTCATTCACAACTGGGCAATTGGGTTTGTCCTGAGTGTGGGCCGGAGGGCGAATTGGGCTGTCACCTTTGCGCCGGAGAAGGCAATGTAGGGGATATTGCAGCTATTGGGTGGACGCTAGCTTATATGGAAATGTTGGGTTGTTCTCCTCGCGAAATCGAACCGATACGGAAATTTCCGCCTTCCTTAAATATTCTGGAATTGAATTTAAAAGTTTGTGTTGCTATCAAACAAAGTAGCGAAGTTTTAGCCAGGACGGAGAAATGGGTAATTAGTCATTAGTTACCTGAAAGCTCAACCAAATTAAGTATTGATTCTAGCTTTTTCAAAGCAACTTCCAAATCGTCATTAACAACTTGGGAATCAAATTCCCCCGCCGCTTCAATTTCCTCTTTAGCACGCAGCAACCGACGGGCGATCGCAATTTCGGAATCTTGACCCCGACTCCGCAGCCGCCGCTCCAATTCTTCCCAAGAAGGAGGTAAAATAAAAACTCGCAGCGCCTGTGGAAAATTATTCCTAATTTGCCTAGCCCCTTCGAGCTCAATTTCGAGGATTACCCATTTTCCCTCACGAATTCCTTGCTTGAGACCAAAATAAGGAGTACCGTAAAAATTACCGGCAAACTCAGCCCATTCCGCCAACTCTCCAGCCTCAACCATTTGTTCAAAGCGGCTGCGGCTGACAAAATAGTAATGCTGTCCCTCAATTTCTCCCTCACGGGGCGATCGAGTTGTCACGGATACCGAAAGATACAATTCGGGATGGCGATTGAGGAGCGATCGTACTAGGGTGCCTTTCCCCACACCGCTAGGCCCCGTCAAAACAATTAATTTACCGGATTTCATTTTTAGAAGAGAAACGTGTAACAATTTAAGTTTCCGCTTACTTTAGACTGTAAGCGCTCAAATTGCAACTAACAAACCTCAATCATCCCGACTTTGACCGTCTTTGCTGATCACAAAACGATTAGCAACCGTTTCCGGCTGAATCGCCGAGAGGATGACGTGACTCGAATCTGTAATAATTACCGCTCTCGTGCGGCGGCCGTAAGTCGCGTCAACCAGTTGTCCCCGCTCCCGCGCATCAGTAATAATCCGCTTAATTGGCGCTGACTCGGGACTAACAATGGCAATCACTCGATTAGCAGACACAATGTTACCAAAACCGATATTAATTAATTGAATATCCATGAAAATTTTAATCTGTAGGTGAACGATTGAGTATCAATCCTTACTTTTTATCATATAATATACAAAGATTTTTTATGAGAATCCTCAAATTAATCCCCACTAATTTTTTTAGTTTCTACCTAAAATTTTTACCCTTTTGACGCCGAGTACCCCGTTCTTTATCAAAAATTTAAAAAAGACTGGCTGTTGCCACTCTATCTTAAAGATTCCGTAAAAGCATCGATTTTTAGTTGCAAATAAAAGCATTAGCTGTATCGAGAAAACAACCCGTAAATGTTGCGAAATATAAAGTTAATGTTCAGGAGAGGAAAGTTAAGTATAATTAGTGTTAAATCACAACAAATATTCGCAAATGCTGCTTGGATGAGCTTTCCAACCTAAACTAAAAGCTGCTGGCGATCCTCTTCGAGGGCTTCGCTAACGCACTTTCTGCCCGATTTTTTACCAAAAGATTGGGGATGATGTGCCAAACTACAGATTTTTATTGCATGATGTTCTACAATAAAATAAGTTTGTAGTGAAAATTTTAGTTTTATTAATACCAATAAAAAAAGTGTGGCTACAATTATCAATTGTATAACAACTCTGAAAACTTGCAGAGTCTCGCGCCGGACACGGCAGTGCCGTTTCCCTACAGATGGTCGCAGGATTATATGTTGCAATAATTGTGGGAATTAGTATAAAAATCTAAACACTTTAGTTTTACTACAAACATTTTGAATTCAGCAAAAGTTAGGCAGAAAAGGGTTTTACGCATGAGATGAATTCCGGTTTAATTGGAATGATTAAACCGCAGAGGACACAGAGAACACACAGTCAGAGAACAGAGAGATGAATAATTCCCATCCTACCTGATGTGAGATAAATTATAGCGGTAAGACTTCATGCACACCGCACCCTACACATACAGGATATTCGTAAATTTTGGCTGACAAACAACCGGGATTAATGCAGGTAAATTTACCCGCATTAATCCCGAGTTATTCCACACTTAAATTAAGCAGCAACTAAACCGCTGTGTCTCAACAAAGCTTTAGTGCTCGGTTCGCGTCCCCGGAAAGTTTTAAACACTTCCATCGGGTGCAAACTGCCGCCCAATCCTAACACTGTATCTCGGAAGCGCTTACCTGTAGAGGCGATCGCACTTTCATCTTCCAAACCCGCTTCCTCAAACGCCGCAAAAGCATCAGCGCTGAGCACTTCCGCCCATTTATAACTGTAATACCCCGCCGCATAGCCGCCCGCAAAAATGTGTCCGAAAGCGCACAAAAATGCGTCTTCTTCCAGAGGAGGCAAAACGGTGGTAGTTTTAGCGATGCGGTTGCGGACATCGGCCACAGTTTCGCTGCCGCCCGATCGATAGCGGTGGTGCAATTCGATGTCAACGCTGCTAAAATGTACTTGCCTGAGCATGACACTGCCACTCATGTAGTGGCGCGCTGCTAGCAGTTTTTGGTAGTAGTGTTCCGGCAAAGTTTCCCCGGTTTCGTAATGCTTTGCCATCCCGAACAAAGTCGCGCGATCGTAACACCAATTTTCCATAAATTGACTGGGCAATTCCACCGCATCCCACTCAACATTATTGATGCCCGAAGCCCCCGGATAGTCTACCGTTGTCAGCATATGCTGCAAACCGTGACCGAATTCGTGAAACAAAGTTTCGACTTCGCCAAAAGTCATTAAACTCGGTTTCCCGTCAACCGGAGGACTTTGGTTGCACACCAAATAAGCCACCGGCAACCGCGTGGTTGTTTTTCCGGCTTCCACAAATTTAGCGCGCACCACGCACTCGTCCATCCAAGCACCGCCGCGCTTTTCCTCGGGGCGGCTGTAGGGGTCTAAATAGAAATTGGCGATCGTATTTCCTGCTTCATCATCTATTTGGAAATAGCGCACATCTTTGTGCCACACAGGAGTTTGACCGTCCGCCGCAGTTACTCTCACGCCGAACAGCCGCTTTACTAATCCAAATAACCCCTCTAATACCTGTGGCAAAGCAAAATAAGGCCGCAATTCTTCCGCACTAAAAGCAAACTTTTCTTCCCGGCGGCGTTCCGACCAAAAACCTACATCCCAGTGCTTCAAATCTCCAGCTTCCGCCGCGCCTTTTTCGGCAGCAAAATCTTTCAATTCTTCTAAATCTTTAACAGCAGCATCATAACTAGCCTGACGCAATTCTTCTAACAAAGCTTCCACTGCTGCAACGTCGGGAGCCATTTTGCTCGCCAAGCTCAATTCGGCATAACTGCTAAACCCGAGCAAAGCAGCTTTTTCCTGGCGCAAAGCCAAAATGCGATCGGTCAACGGCCAGTTATTCAATTCTCCGCTACTTGCTCTGCCGATAAAAGCTTTGTACAACTTTTCGCGCAAGTCGCGGCGGGTGCTGTGCTGCATGAAAGGGCCGTAACTCGGGAAGTCTAAAGTAATCCGCCAAGGGCCGTTTTCGGCATCCGCATTTTCTTCGCCGGCGCTGCGAGCGGCTTGAGCTGCTAAACTCAACAAACTCGGCGGCAAACCGTCAATTTCGTCTTTGTTTGTGAGGGTGATGCTGAATGCTTTTGTAGCGTCGAGGACGTGATTGGAAAATTGGGTAGTAATTTCGGCCAATTCTAATTGAATGGCATTAAAACGCTCTTTTTGCTCGCCTTCTAAACCGACGCCGGAGAGTTGGGCGTCTCGGAGAGCGGCTTCGACAATTCGCTTTTGAGCTGACTCTAAGCTGTCCCAATTTTCGCTGGCCCGCAGCGCTTTAAAAGCTTCATAAAGCGGTTTGCTTTGACTGAGCTTGCTCCAAAATTTTACTACTTCCGGCTGCACTGTTTCCTGAGCCGATCGCAGTTCCGGGCTATTTTTTACGCCCATCAAATGTCCGACAATGCTCCAGCTCCAATTTAAACGCTCTCCGAGTCGCTGCAATGGTTCTACTAAGCCGCTCCAAGTCGGCTCTACAGACGATTCTAAGTCAGCTAGCGAGGCTTCTAGTTCGGTCAGCAGTTGAGTAACAGCGGGGACTACGTGTTCTGGTTCGATCGCGTCAAATGGAGGCAATCCTTGACCGATTAGTAACGGGTTATCAGCAATAGTTAAGGTTGCAGTCATTTAATTTTCTTGTAACAGGTTGAAAACAGGTGAACTAGACAGATTAGCTTTTCATTTTGTAACACAGTTGTCGAAAAATTTGGACTCGATCGGGCGTTAGTCGCAGAATGTCTGAGTCGAAAAATCTTCCTTCTGACTGATGACTAATGACTGCTTACTAATGACTAATGACTACTCTCTTGTGTGTGCTGCAACTCCTTGACAACCGAGATTAAGCGCTTGAGGTGAGGTTTGACAACTTCTTGCTGCTCGTGTTCCAAACGGTGGATTTGAGCTTGGACGATCGACAAATCCGCAGTCGATTGGTGCGCGGGAGCTTGCAGCTGGCTTTGCAAATTGGCCATGACTTTCTGGATTTCCAAAAATCGAGTATTTACTACTTCCCAGTCGTCTCGGGTAATAGAAGTTTCTGTCAAGCCTTGCGTCGCACTTTGCAGTTGCTCTATAGCCTGTTCCACAGCTTGGAGATTCGCCCGTTGGTCAACCGATAAATCTTGCAGTTGTTCGCTCACCTGCTGGCGGACATCGAGCACAGCAGACGCCACGATTTCTTGCAAAGAAGCTACCGACTCTCCTAAACTCAGCAACTGCCGCTGAATGTCGAGAGAATCCTCAAAGCCCTCAGCCCTAGGCATTGTCGCCATTTGCTGGCGCAGCGCTGCAATATCTGCAGACAACTGCCTGCGTAATTTAACAATTACCGTCACCGCCGTTCTTTCGACTTTATTGACAGACTTTTGGACTTGGGCCATTTCCGAATGTTGATGCACGCGCACTTGCTGCTCGAAGCGATACCGGTTAGCAACATTCAGCGACAAAGCCAAAGTTAGGGGAGCCACCCCGTAAAAAGCTTGGCCCGACACTGCCACCGCCAGGGAACCCACACCAGAGGCCGCCAGAGAGGCGTACTCTGCCAGCTCCAGCCAGTGCCTTTGAGGAAAACTTGGTCTCAAGCGGTTTGCAACAGAGGGTTTTGGCTTCCGCACGGCTCTTTGGGTCATAGTATTTGCTCGTTGTGGGTAAGGTTGCGAGACTGGGTGGAGCATCGATTTCTATCCTTATTTTCAGTTATATGTTTTAGATTATTTCTTGGCACTCTTCTATTTTTACCTTTGTGAGTAAGTTAAGGATGACTGCCATATTATTATGTATTTGGGAGCCTGTGACGATCGCGCTCAATTCCGGCTGTTAAAAGGTTCGCCCCAACGCGCCCTCTATTTTACAGGAGTTAGGGTCATCGGGTTCGGGCGATCGACAATAGCTGTCCAGGCTAACTGAAAAATGCCTAAGACTATTTTAGATTTTAGATTTTAGATTAAAAGTTAACAAAAGGCGACCTACTGAGGACGATCGTCGTTTGGAGATGGTCGGGAGTTGCCTTTTTGTTCGCGCATTGGTATAATTTACTATTTCTCAATGACCCGGAGCAAATTTACTGTAAAAATTGACCAATGAACTCAGAAAAACCCGGAATTGGCGATCGGCTAAAGTCTATTTTCAGTATCGCCATTTTTATCCTTCTCGTACTTGCAGTAGGCTTTTTAAGCCTTAATTTTATTTCAGCTCTCTATGCAAAACTTTCTTAAAATTAGTCCTGGACGCATGGGGTTAAGAAACCGGGTTTTTTTACAAAAATACTTCGTCGCAGCCTGCAGACTCGGTAAAAAACCCGGTTTCTTGGGTATTTATGCGTCCAGGAATAATTTGGTTACAACCCTTTGATATATTGCTTCAGTACAGGTGGCAAAGTGTAAAGACTTTCCTGTTTTTCGATCAAGCAGCGGCGCGATAGAGATTGCAATGCGTTTAGCAAATCTGATGATGATATTTGTCCGTTTTCTAGCAATTTCGCGAATTTGACTGGCTGGTTTTCTGTCGCCAACAATGACATAAATGGTTTTTATAGTTCGGAAGTTGCTAGTCCTGCATAGCCATGAAAAAATAAGGCTTTCACTCTATAGATAAACAGGCGTTATACTCCTGAATAAAATACCCGATTGCTCCAATATGATTGGAGACTTTTTTAGAAAAGGAAAGAGTTTTTCTGACAAAACGAGATATTCTTTGTCTCATCGTATTGTTAAATCTTTATATATAGGAAGTTTTGCCACTTTCCTTGACTACTGATTGGTGTCTCTTTTTTGGAAAAACTCTCTGATAAGCACTCCAACAGTCGGTGAAAAAACAAGCACCTTGACTCTGGAACTGTCGGTAGAGAATCCCGCAATCCTTGAGTTCCTAAATGGTAACTAATGACTGATGACTGATGACTGATGACTAATGCAAAAACTTGCGGACTTGATATTCGCGACTTTCCGCGATCGCAATTTGCAAATCGCCCATTTTGGCATCCAACTCGTCGATTGTGCTTTGTGGCACCGCCTTCCACTTCTCCCTAGTTTCCCAGCGAATCAACATCACCACCTCATTTTCCACCGGATCTACCCAAACTTCTTTGCCTAAAAAACCGTCGCAACTTTTTAGTCCCGCCGTCCAAACTTCCTGATCTCGCTGAATAAACTGCTCCCACTTTTCTTGAGGTACTTTAAATTTAAGCCACTCAACAACCATATTATTTCCTATTTATAAACAGCCCATTAATCGTTGCCGATGGCAATTCTAATTATCAACTCTGTTCCCTCTCCCGGACGCGAAACACAGTGCAACTTACCGCCGTGCTTTTCTACTACTAAATGCTGGGATATTGCTAGACCCAAACCAGTGCTCGTGTCTGGACATTTAGTGGTAAACAAAGGGTCAAAGATGCAGTCGAGGACTTCTTCAGTCATGCCAGGGCCGTTGTCACTAATGGCGATCGCAACTTCGTTTTCCCCTACCACGGAGGTCCGAATCCGAATTTCGGGAGTGAATATTTCAGAGCTCGACCTGGCTGAAGACAAGTAAGACTGATTTTGATTTTTACCATACTTTGCGTGATGTCTCCCCCCTTCTTCCAAAGCGTCGATCGCATTTGTCAACAAGTGCATGAACACTTGGTTTAAGTGTCCCGCATAGCAGTGAACTTGCGGCAAATCTCCGTACTCTTTAACTAGAGAAATCCCCGGCCGTCCCCCTTTAGCTTGCAGGCGATTTTGCAAGATCAGCAAAGTGCTGTCCAAACCTTCGTGGATATCAGCAGGCTTCATTTGCGCTTCGTCGGTACGCGAGAACAAGCGGAGCGATCGCACGACATCGCGAATCCTTTCCGAACCGACTTTCATTGAATTTAGCAGTTTTGGCAAGTCTTTTTTGATGAAGTCTAAGTCTAATTCTTCCATCACATCTTGAATTTCCCGCACGGGACGGGGATAATACTTTTGGTAAAGGTCGATCGCTCGCAGCAGTTCTTGAATGTAGCCGGTGGCGTGGCTGACATTGCCGGAAATAAAACTAACTGGATTATTAATTTCGTGCGCTATTCCTGCTACCAACTGCCCCAGGGATGACATTTTTTCTGTTTGAATCAGTTGAGTTTGAGCTCGCTGCAAAATTAACAGCGTCTGCTCTAATTTAGCCGCTTGTTGTCGCAGGCGTTCTTCGGATTCTTGCAAAGCTAAAAGAGACTGTTTGCTTTCTGTGATATCCAATCCGACAAATACCGCCGCCGTACTGTTATGGTATTTTTGAGCGACAATTAGATAAGTTTTATTTTCTCCTCTGATGCTCGCTGTTACTTCTTGAGATGTCTTCTTTTTATGGTTGGCAAAGAAATCGTATACTAAATCGTTAAATTTGGGACTTGTATCTAAAAAACCTACTTTTTGACCGATAAATAGTTCGGCAGGCATTTTGTAAGCGGTAGCTAAATGTCGGTTTACTCCCAAGTAGCGCAAATCGGAACTTACCCAAGAAACTAATCCCGGCACGGCGTCCAAAACGGCTTGAAGTTGCTCTTTCGCCTCTAAAAGCGCTGATTCTGCTACTTGGCGTGCCGAAATGTCGCGGGCGATCGCGCAGCGGTATTCGCAACCGCCGTATTCTAAATAATTGACTTTAACTTCGACGGGAAAACTGGGGCCGTCTTTGGTTTTGTAAGTGGTTTCAAAAGTGAGGTTGGTTTGCTGCTTCAGTTGAGCCCAGTGTTCTCGCCAATCCGATGCTGGCAAATGCGAATCGATGTCGCTAACCCTCATGTTTAGCAGTTCCGATTCCGAGTAGCCGAAAAGATGGCAAGCGGCTTTGTTCGCGTAGCAAATTTGACCGTCGGACGTAGTAAAAAAGATTGTATCAGCAGCATTTTCGAGGGCAATTTGAGTTAGTTGCGGTATAGTTTCTAACTGCTTGCTTTTGAGCTCGGACTGAAATTTATTAAAGCAATTAGTTTGAGCGGGAGCCTCAGCTATCTTAGATGCAAACAAAATCAAACCGCCGATCGCACCTTCGCTATTTGTCCAAGGCTGAAATACCCATTTTACCGACTCGCTGACAGAGCCGCTTGCGGTTTTTCCTGATACAGATGCGATCGATCGCCCTGCCACAAACTCGCTGTATTCCAAAACTCCCGTCAAACAAGCCTGGGCATTTTGCTCCCAATATTCCGGGAGATTCGGGAACAGTTCCCAATGAGATCGGCCGATGGCCTCGCCGTCGCCCAACCCCCAATCTGTTTCCCAGCGACGAGAAACCGACAGATAGCGCATTTCACAATCTACCATTGCCACGGCCTCGGCGGAGCGCTCCACAAACCGCCGAAATCGGTCTTTACTCTCGGACACGGCTGCCTCTGCGGGTTGTTGGGCGATCGGGACAGTCCCGTCAACGTACCTTCCCAGTCCCTGACTTTTTTGCTGAACTGGCTTAGTGTGCACGGTTTGGGATTTCCTCCATAGCTGTCAAGTCTGAAAAATTCTGTTTGAGACCAAAAATGCTGTTTTCCCCTGATGTGCTCTCTCGGTCGATATCCTTAGAGGGTCTCACCCATCATTGATATCATTTTTGATGGGGATATGTCTATAGGCATTGCTATCAACTTAAGACCAAAGCTAGTGCCCGCTTGCTGTTTGACCATTAGGCATAGATCGCGCCCGCGCCCCCGAATAGTCGGAGGAGACTGGAGTGATCTCTTGCCTGCCCCGACTGTGCGGGGGCGCAAGAGGGCAGCGACACTAGGCAAAAAACGAGAGAGACAAAGGGTTTTAGGCGATTGTTGACACCCATGGTCTATAGGTACTCAAGAAAGTTTCCCCCAAACTTTGATATTCAGAAGATTTCCTGGTGATTGTTCGGTATTTTATACAAGTTCCCAAAAGAATGCAACTGTAGGCCCGCGCTCCAAACCATGAGCTTCCTCAGTCATTCCCAATTCTTTAATTGAAAACCCCACATCGAACATGGTTGAGATCGTGTAGCCAGTGCGATCGCCATATAGCTTGAGAATGCAAGAGAGCGCTCAAACAAATTTGTGCGTAAATTCACTGGTAAAATCCACTCTCCCTTTGCGTAACATTGCAGGATCTAATCTTTCAGTGGTGTTGCAAGTCATCAAAACTACGAGTTTTTGCTGAAATTGAATGCCGTGTTCGTCGATGACGCTTTGGTACAAAGTTCCATCCAGCAAACTCAAAATGTGTTCAGTTTTGTTAGTGCGTTGGGCTTCTGCTGTCGATCTATCTTGAGCCAAATTATCAGCCTCGTTGATAATAATACAAATCCGCTCTAAATAACTCGGAGGCACAAAATTTTCCACAGCATCGTGGTCTAAGATAAAAATCACATAACCTAGCGGCACTAAAATTTCCTTTGCTACCGCTTGCGTCCAAGCAGTTTTGCCCGTACCCGGTTCGCCACTGACCAAAACAGCCAACTGATTTTGATCCAAAATTGCCTGCTGAATTGTATCGGTAAAACTTTGAACCTCCGCAGAAAAAGTGCGAATTGGGAACTGGCTGTGAACCTGTCCGACGCGGCTTTTGTACCCCCCCAGAATCACCGCTAAATTATAAGTTGCCTTGCTAACGAGCGGCGCAATATCTTGGCAAATTAGAGTGTAGCAGCGTCTTCCCCTGTCGTAGCTGTCAATTTGCAGCCAGCAGCCGAATCGAGCCCAAGAAGCATAAACAGTACCCAAAACTTCCAAGCGTTCCCAGCTAATAAATCGCTCCGGAGGATAAGAAAAATGTCGCTCCATAAAAGACTGGGTAATTGCATCCGGTTTCCCTAGCAAATCCAGAACTTTGAAAACAGTAATCTCTTGGAGTTTGTTAAGAACGTAGTCGATGGGAATGCTAGCGCGGCTGACCAATTGCACCACAGGCGTTTCGGTAACTAAAACGTCTTTGTAGCGGTAATCCGGGTAAACTGGCTGCGGAGTAATGTAATCCCAAAATTCATCAATTTCGTAGCGAGTATTTTCCGAAAATACATTTAACATATTTGCCCACCAAGTATATTGGTGTCGTCCCATTGCATCGGCAATGTCGCTAGCTGCCCCTAAAGTTTTTTGAGCTAGTTCTAAGGGGTCGCTAGACGCTAAATGTACCAGGTGTTCCCAATCTAATTGACGGTAAAAAGGTCGCCAACCCGAGCCTAGCAGACCTCTATTTGGAGAATTGTTTTGATGAAAATTGTTTTCGCGATCGCCCATATCTTCCGCACTCATTTTGCAAAACTCCTACTTACTCTTATTTTACAGTTTTTGTGGTACACATTCTACAAAAAAAGTGAAAATTATCAACTTATTTTGAGATAAGCGGGCGGCACAAAATCTACTAACCAAACTTTGTTTGCCGAGCAGTAAAATGTATGACCGTCGCGTTGCATGGCTGCGGCATCTACACTAAAGACTGCCGGGATGCCATGTCTTGCACCTACTTGGCGCGCCGTCTGGATATTCACGGACAAATGAACGTGATGCCGCGACATTTTCCTAATTCCTTGACTGAGAATAGACTCGACAACAGTGCTACCTGTTCCGTGATATAAAATATCTGGGGGAACAGCGGGTTCTAACTGCAAGTCAACCTCTACGCTGTGTCCTTGATTGGCACGAATTAGAGTGCCTGTGGAGTCAAATGAAAAGCGCTGCTTGTCGTTTTGCGCGACTACTTTTTTGAGTTCTGCAAGCTGAACTGGAAAGTTATTTTTTTGGCACGCATCGAGGAGTTCGCTAACAGTAACCCAGCCACCGGGAGCGAGTTCAATGCCGATGCGCGATGGGGCGTGGCGCAGGTGTTTGCTGAGATATCGGCTAATTTTTACTAATCGAGCATCGTTCATAATTTTACTTTATTTATTGAGCTTTTAAATCCCCTATTACAAAATGTCACTAGCGGGTTGTATCGTTGATGGGAGGCGGGTTTGTTGAATCTGTTTGCACTGCCAGAGGGCGCTTGAGTGAACGCGCCTCTACAGGTTTAGGAGAAGGCTTCCCGGATCTAAAAAATAGTTTTACGCGCTAATTCAGGTGGTAATGTGCGCGCTTCAGCACCTACATAATTAGGTTCTGCGTCCGGGAGTAAAAAAGTATTCGGTGTGCCATTTTCCACGAGCTTTATCTTTTGATAATTATCAAAAAGTTTGCCTTTTGCCGAATGCCTTCTACCTTGGAATAACGCCGCCAAAAATAGCAAAATTTAGATAGCGCCAGTGACATCCTGCGTCGGCAAAACCTGCTTGTGCAAGCCACTTTGTCTGCTCTTCCACAGAGGAGGGAATATCTTCTTCGAGATATTTTTGAAACCAGGCTGCATCGTCTTCTCCGTTAGCTTTCATGTACTGCCGCCACAACTGTTCGTATTGCTGAGTCAGCCGGGGAGTAGCACCTGTCACAATATCTCGAATTAGCAAGATTCCCCCTGGATTCATCGAGTGGAAAAGTTTGTGAAATAGCTGTTGTTTGCCTGCGCTGTCGAGGTGGTGGATCGCCAACCCTGAAACTACCAAATCGTAACCGCTGCCGAAATCATCTTCGGCAAAGTTTCCTTGCTGCAAGGTCAGCCGTTCTCGGAAAGCGGACAAGTTAGTTTGGCAAGTTTTCAGCATATTTTGGGCGATGTCAAAGGCTAGAACTTTTGCTTGAGGAAATGCTTGCAGAATCCTAGCCGACAGTATGCCCGTTCCCGCGCCTAAATCCAGAACTTTTATGTTACCATTAGTTTCAGAAGGGATTAACTGCAATATTACATCGTGTTGCTCGCGATATCGCGGAATGAGGCGCGGAATTAAGCCGTCATAATCAAATGCTCTTTGTTCAAATTGCTCGCGTACAGCGTCTAAATTCACAGACGATTTTCCTCAAATTGTTAATAGTTGAGTGCGTCAATGCAGTTGGGCGGTTCTCTTCTCTGAAGGTATATTACAGATATAATACAAAAAATTTACATACCTGTCAAGATGTAGAATAAAATAATTTAAAAGAAGTTACGGACGATCGCCAGACAGGGAGTTTGTGCGCCCAAACCCGCCCCCGATCTGGGAACGGTCTAGCCCTGCACATATATCTCCTTCAGTGCAGATGAGGCAGAATGCCACAGACTCGAAAGCCTGCCGAAGACGAGACTTTGTGCCAGATACTAGGAGTAATTGTGAGAAAAAAGTTGACGGTTAGGATACCCGTTTCAAACAAGAATGCAACTGTCGGTGTGTGCTCCCCACCATAAATTTCTCAGTGATTCCCCCTAGTAAAATATAAAAGATAAAAACGAATGAGCTAGCAGCCGACGATCGGCTAGATCTGAAAAAATCAGTCCTCAGATTGACAAACTTTAGCCAACTATAAACAAAAATTGAATTGACTCCCGAGTGGATGTGGTACCTGCCAATTTTTCAGGAAGATGAAGAGATACAAAATATTACACCCGTCGGTGCGGGAAAGAAAATTGTGATAATGAATCAGGATGCGATTAGATTAGGTGTCAGCCGTCAGGGGAAAATAAAAGCCATGGAAATCCAACAACGGAGTAAGGATAAGCCCGATCGCCAGCAACAAAACGCGTCAGATAGGCTCGATCAATTTTCTACCACAAAAGAGGTAGATTCCTTGCTGCAAGAATGTTTAGATTTTAAAAGAGTGATCAACCGATCGGCACTTGCGGTGAGAACTGACGCGCGAGGAATTATCAACTATGTCAGCGAACGAGTTTGCTCCATCTCCAACTATTCCCAGGCTGAACTAATCGGCAGCCACTTCGGCATCCTCCATTCGGAATATAAATCTTCGGAAATAATCAAAAATCTCCTATCAACTGTTGCCAAAGGTGAAGTTTGGCAAGGAGACATTAAGAATAAAGCCAAGAATGGAACTGATTATTGGGTGTACGCAGCAGTAGTTCCACTGTTGGACTGTAAGGGAAAACCCTGTCAGTATTTGGCGATCGGATTTGACATCACCGATCGCAAAGCCGTTGAAGCAGCCCAAGCCGAAGCCAACCGGGCAAAAGACGAATTTCTGGCGATCGCCTCCCACGAACTGCGATCGCCCCTGAGCGCGATTTTGGGATGGGCGCAGCTAGCTCGATCGCGCAATTTCAACGAAGCCACCACCAACCGCGCTTTGGAAATCATCGAGCGCAACGCCAAATTACAAAACCGGCAAATAGACAATCTCCTCGACCTCTCGCGGCTGCTGCGGGGGAAAGTGTGCCTGAACATGAGCCGAGTTCACCTCCCGTCGATCGTAGAATCTGTGATCGATACCCTCCGTCCCGACGCCGAGGCTAAAAACATCCGCCTAGAAAAACATTGCGACCCCGCCGTAGGCTACATTTTGGCAGATGCAGAACGCTTGCAGCAAGTAGTCGCGAACCTCGTTACCAACGCCATCAAATTCACTCCAGAATCGACACCAAACCCAGTTCAAGTCCGGATCGAGCCTAGTCCGTCCGGCGTCTTGATTCGGGTCAGCGACAGCGGTTGCGGCATCGACCCCAAATTTCTGCCGCACATCTTTGACTACTTCCGCCCCGCAGACAGCTTCCAGAGCAAGGAACAGCACCGGCTTGGGCTGGGGCTCTCAATTGTGCGGCAGTTAGTGGAACTGCACGGGGGAAGTGTTTGGGCTTCGAGTCCCGGCCTCGGTCAGGGGGCGACCTTTGGGGTGCTGCTACCGAGCCCCAACAAAAATGCACCCGACGATCGCACTGCTGCGATCGCCCAAAGTGAAAGCAGACCGGGATCGGTTTCCAAACCCCTAGCGGGAAAGCAAGTCCTGGTGGTGGAAAGCAGCGCCGAGATCCGAAAATTTCTCAAAACTGGCCTCGAAGCATTTGGAGCCAAGGTAACAGCAGTGGGTAGCGCCGCCGAAGCGATGGCCGAGTTGCAACAGTCGCGGCCCGACGTGTTGGTGAGCGATATGGAGGTGTCGGGAGCAGACGGCTGCGATTTGATCCGCCGCATCAGAGCAATGGAAATGTCCGAACACAGGGAACTGCTGCCGGCGGTGGCGCTGACGGGAGGCATCGAGGAAGAAGATTCGGCATCGGCGCTGGAGGCGGGGTTTCAGAGGCATTTGTCGAAGCCGGTGGAAGCGAATCAGTTGGTGAGCGCGATCGCCCAATTGGCGGGACTGACTGGATTCAGCGCCGGAGAGTGGGGAGCGGGAAATGTCGGCGCGAGCGGACCCCAGACCCCGCTGCCGGAACCTAACAGTTCTGAGGACAAAAATAATGGGGAACAATTAACACCTGACAGCCAAGAATTACCGCTGTTGCTGGTAGTAGAAGACAACAATTTTTTGGTGGCTTACCTCCAAACTTTATTGAGTCCGTACTATCGAGTCGCCGTGGCGAGTGACGGAGTTGAAGGTTTAGAAAAAGCCAAAAGTTTGCAGCCAAATTTGATTGTGAGCGATCAAATCATGCCCAGACAAAACGGGCTGGATTTGCTTAAGGAGATTCGGAACACGCCAGAATTGAAATCGACTCCGGTAATCTTTTTGACAGCGCGATCGGGGATGGAAGCTCGGATCGAAAGTTTGGATGCGGGTGCTGATGATTATATTTCAAAGCCTTTTGACGAGAGGGAATTGCTGGCGAGGGTGAGAAATTTGTTGCGATCGCACGCAGCCGAACAGCAGTTGGCGGAACTCAACCGTCAGTTGCAGCAGCAGAAAAAGCAGTTAGAAACGGTGAATAGAGCCTTGCACTATTTGGCAACTTACGACAGTTTGACTGAGGTAAGAAACCGCCACTCTTTTAATGAATACCTCGAGACGGAATGGCGGCGTTTGGCAAGGGAAGAAGCACCGCTGTCTTTGATTATGTGCGACATTGATTATTTCAAACTTTACAACGACACTTACGGTCACCAAGCGGGGGATGAATGTTTGCGGCAAGTGGCGGCGGTTATCCAACATTCGGTAAAGCGACCGGCAGATTTAGTAGCGCGTTACGGTGGAGAAGAATTTGTAGTAGTTTTGCCGAATACGGATATTGAAGGTGCGACTTGCGTAGCTGAAACGATCGCACAACAGGTGCGGGGTTTGCACATACCTCACGCTAAGTCTGCTGTCAGCGAATACGTGACGCTGAGTTTGGGTGTAGCTTGCTGCATTCCGGCGCCGATCTCGCACCCGGGGGCGCTAATTGCGATCGCCGACGAGTCGCTTTATCGGGCGAAAGAATCAGGGCGCGATCGAGTTTCGGTGGCCACAGTTGAAGGATAATATAATAGTTAAATCAACTTGTATGGTGTATCAGAGATCGATTCGTTTCGACCACTTAAACAGATTTTTGGGATCTGACGCACCCTACCAATGTGCTGGCAAACTTGTGCCAATTCAAATTGCTATAAAATGTTTAAAGGAGGTCGTGCCATGACAGCAACCTTAGACAAACCAAAAGACCAGCGCCTAATTCACTCCGGGATTGATTGGCAACAATTCAAGCTAATCGAGCAGGGGTTTTCGGATTCCCCCGGGATTAGACTGTTTTATTTCAAAGGTGAGGTAGAAATCTGGGCAGTTTCGCAAGAACATGAATCTTTCAGCAGGACGATCGCAAGTTTGCTGATGGACTACTTTGTGGAAAAAGACATTGAATTTAACCCGTTGGGTAGCTTTACCCAAGAGAAGGGACAGGAAGTCTCAGTACAAGCTGATGAATCTTTTTTAATTGGCAAGTCAACAGGTATTACCCCCGATCTTGCCATCGAAGTAGTGTTTACCAGTGGGGGAGAAAGCAAATTGAATCGCTACCAAGCATTAGGAGTCCCCGAAGTTTGGTTTTGGGAAGACGGAGTATTTGGTCTGTATCATTTGCGATCGCACGGATATGAAAAAATTGACCAAAGCGAAATATTGCCTGATTTAGATATTAATTTATTGTCTCGCTGTCTGCTGATTGCTTCAAGGGTGGAAGCGGTTAAAGAATGGAGGCGAGGCATTTCGGGAGATTAGATGAAAAGTGTTTTGTGAGTGCGACATCGCCCGCAGTCCGAGTTACAAATTGCAATACTGGCGATCGCGATCGGGTGGTTAATAAGTGCGTGCGATCGCTGGCATAATCCCCAAAACGCCAGAGATATGTTATTTAAGGTAGATACCGACATCAGATTTTAGCAACTTTTCTAGGAGGTTATTGCCCTATGTCCTCTCAACAACCAAACCCTACGACCACTTCTGACTGGCGCTTGCACTTTGGCAGCCTTTCACAAGAAGCGAAGCATACAGTTAAGGTGCTGTTGTTAACAGCACGAAAGTCTGGCTTTTATAAATTAGAACAAATACTGTCAAATTTGACCGATCTGAATCTGGAAAAAAATCAAATATCAGACCTAACACCCTTGCAATCTCTGACCAATTTGACTAATCTGAATCTGGGCAACAATCAAATATCTGACCTAACACCCCTGCAATCTCTGACCAATTTGATAGAGCTGAATCTGGAAAAAAATCAAATATCAGACCTGACACCCCTGCACTCTCTAACCAGTTTGAAATATCTGAATCTGTCCCACAATCAAATATTAAACCTAACACCCCTGAAATCTCTGACCTGTTTGACTAATCTGAATCTGGACAACAATCAAATATCAGACCTAACACCCCTGAAATCTCTGACCTGTTTGACTAATCTGAATCTGGACAACAATCAAATATCAGACCTAACGCCACTGAAATCTCTGACGATTTTGACATACCTGAATCTGGACAACAATCAAATATCAAACTTAACACCGCTGAAGTCTCTGGTCACCAATTTGACATATCTGAATCTGGATAACAATCAAATATCAGACCTCAAACCCCTGCAATCTGTGACCAATTTGAATAATCTGAATCTGGTAAACAATCAAATATCAGACCTCAAACCCCTGCAATTTCTAACCAGTTTGAAATATCTGAATCTGGACAACAATCAAATATCAGACCTCACACTCCTACAATCTCTGACCAATTTGATAGAGTTGAATCTGGACAACAATCAAATATCAGATCTCACCCCCCTGCACTCTCTGATCGATTTGAAAAAGCTGTCTCTGCCTAACAATCTTTTATCAGACCTAACACCCCTCCAATATCTGTGGAAATCTCTCGCCAATTCCACAGAGCGAGTCGATCGCACTCGTGCCGCAGCCGCGATCGAATTTGCCTACACAGCTCTCGGCAAGACTTGCCCGAAAATTATTTTTTGTTCGAGTCCCCACTCTGCCATAACACAGTTAAAAAAATTGAAATCTCCCACTAATAAAAATGATTTTTTTCAGCGTATTTACAAACAGCTAGAACCAGCCTGTCTGCCGTTTAGGTATATATTTTTTTTGTGCTTGTATTATTTTGCACTAACAAGTGAGCAACCACAGCCAAAAACAGCTTTTTTCCAGCTTATTTACCAACAGCTAGAATCGGCATATAGGCCTTTTAACTTAATAAGATATAGTAGTTCGTATTTGCCCCAATTAATAGAATGGGAGCGGCAGCTCACACAAGAATTGCAACGTGATTTTTGGGACTATTGTAGAGACAACTCAACCTCGATCGTTAATCGGGCATACCTGTGGGATAAAATCTGTGTGGCTGACTTCTGTGTCTCTGTACTTAGAATTGTTCTCAACCCAGATGCACAAAAAGCTTTTGAATGCTTGAAGCAGCTTTTAGTTGAATGTGGCTGGATTTTTGCGTTTGACAAGGTTTGCTATGTGTGCGATCGCCCTTTAAAACTCTCCCTCGACAGCGAACATCGGCCACACGCAGAAGGAGAAAGCGCGATCGAATTTAGCGACGGCTACAAACTCTACTCCTACCACGGCGTCACCTTGCCCGAAAAATACGGACAAATCCACCCCAATCAGTGGGAATCTACGTGGATTTTAGAAGAAGAAAATGCCGAATTAAGGCGAGTGTTAATTCAGGGAATTGGTTAAGCCAGAATTTGCCAAGAATTGCAAGCCACAGAATTAGATTGCTGGCAAGAATACACCCTGCTAAGAATTGATGCTGATATTGATGGCTTCGATCCTGCTAATTTCGATCCTGATGATAATGTTCCTGAAAAAGAGGCAATCTACTTGTTAAAAATGACTTGCCCGAGTACCGGATTCATTCATGCTTTGCTGGTTCCGCCTGAGATGCAATCTGCAAGGGGAGCGATTCGCTGGGTGAATTAGGATGTCGATTATGAGGATTTTTCGGTGCCAACTTGAAATTTAGGGCAAGTTAGAAACCTAGTTGATAAGAGTCGGCAGTTGAAACCTATCCTACACAAACTTTCGTCCAAGTGCGCGGACTGAAGACTAACCTTTATATTCTTGCATTTGCTGGCGAATGGCTGCCTCAATCTTAGTATCGAAATCCGAATCTCCACTTTTTTTATGATTGAATTAGACCGCTTTTTCCGCCTGTCTAAGTAGGCTTGTAGTGCAGCTTTATTCCCGCAATTTTTAAGAAAATAACGCTTCAATTCTCCATATGAAATTGCAGTATAATCTACTTGGCTCATTAAACTACCTCCCCATTTGGAGCAATTTCAATCTCAATTTCCTCGTCATATCCAGCCAACACGAACAACTTTTTGCTTCTCTCGTCAACACAGACGAGGTTAATAGGTTGCAATGCCAAATATGTCAAGTAATAACTGATTCCATAAATTAACCACAATATTTGTAGTGGCGGGTTTCACCAACAATCTTTCATTCACATCGACAATATCTATAAACCCGCCCTCACCCAGGCGACTTTCACGATCCAAGATAACGCCTGTCAGTGCAGCAAAGAGTTATGGAATGTGGTTTGTGGATATTGACTCCCGTGTATTACCAATGTAGTATTGAGTTACGGTAGAAAAGGTCGATCGACCGACACCAGCAAACAGAATTTAGAAAAAACCTATGCAACCCATCCGACAAGGCGACGTAATTCTCACTCCCGTACCGAAAATCGAAGGAGAAAAAAAACCTCACCTAACTCTCGCCGAAGGTGAAGTCACGGGACATTCTCACCAGATTATTGAAGGACAAGCTGAACTGTACGAAAAAGACGGCACTCTGTACTTGCGGGTGCTTTCACCGACAGCTTTATTGAGTCACGAAGAACACCATGCGATCGCAATTCCCGAAGGTAATTGGATGGTGCGAATTCAGCGCGAATATGAGCCCCAAGGTTGGAGGTATGTCGAAGACTAAGGTTAAAAAACTAACGCCTGAACAAGCAGCTTTGATTCCAGTTTATCGGGAAAAGTGGAGAGCGATCTCGCTTTCCACTGGCCCGATAAATCGCTCACAAGCTGCGGAAACAATAAAATTGGCTTACAGTGCGATCGGCAAAAAAGCACCGGAAATCATTTTTGTCGATCGCCCCTACGAAGCTGCAGATCTAATCCTCAGTCGATTTGACAATCCCAGCAGCGAACTGCGGAGCCAATTCGAGACAAAACTTCGCAGCCAGCTAGAAAAACAACTGCGAGGTTATTTGGGGAGCCAACTAGAAACCGAACTGCAAAGCCAACTGCAAACTCAACGGTCAGCTCGACTTTATACTCAACTGCAAACGCAATTGTGGGAGGCGCACCGCAATTATTTAGCTGGGGAAATAGCAAGCCAATTGCTACCGCAAGAGGTGCTCAATGAGCGGAGTGGAGACATTTACTGGCAAACATTAGGAAAACAATTCAGTAATTGCATTCAACCAGTATTGTGGGCTGCTTATGGCAGTTTGTTGGATTTTTGCATTTCCGTTCTAAATTTACCTCATTCCAACCGCAGAAATTGGATAGTTTTTCAATCGATTGTCCGGGATTGCGGCTTGATTTATCCCTATGAAAAAGTTTGCGTTGTCTGCGAAAAGCCGATCGCACTTTCCGCAGACAGCAACTACCGCTTGCACGCCGAAGGAGCACCAGCGGTACAATTTGCCGACGGTGTTTCGATTTACGCCTATCACGGCGTGATTTTGCCCCAATGGTACGGTAGGCTGCACCCGCACCAGTGGCAGTCTAAGTGGGTGTTGAAGGAACAGAATGCAGAAGTTCGGCGCGCGTTAATTCAGGGAATTACTTACGATCGCCTTTGTCAAGAATTAGCGGTGACAGAATTAGATAGTTGGCAGGAATACACTTTATTAAGCATCGAGTTTGACGATGATTTTGATTGGGTGGGTAATGCAAAGCCAGTTTATTTGTTAAAAATGAATTGTCCAAGTACGGGACACATTCACGCTTTGCGCGTGCCGCCAAATGTGCGATCGGCTCAAGAGGCAATTCGTTGGGTAAATTGGGATATCGCTCCAGCGGAGTTTAGCGTGCAAACTTGAAGATTTTTAATTGCCACACAGGCCGGCAGGGGTTTAAACCCCTGCCGGACTGCGGAACTGACGGACAGGCAGACTGAAATTTTACCAAAATAGAATCGGAATTTACTATGTCAGAACCACAAGCAAACCAACCAATTAATTTTAGTAGCTTTGCCGACTGGTGCACGCACAAAGATAGTCTTTCAAAATCGGCAAGAGATACAGTTGAAGTGCTGTTAAAACGGGCTCGCACTTCTAAGTGCAATAAAGCCGCTCGGATACTTTCAAACCTCACGGAACTTTCTCTCGACGGCAATCAAATTACCGACCTAACTCCGCTGTCGGCACTCACCAACCTGACATCCCTGTATCTCAACAACAATCAAATTACCGACATCACTAGGCTGTCGGCACTCACCAACCTGACATCCCTGTATCTCAACAACAATCAAATTACCGACATCACTGGGCTGTCGGCACTCACCAACCTGACATTCCTGTATCTCAACAACAATCAAATTACCGACATCAGGGGGCTGTCGGCACTCACTAACCTGACATCCCTGAATCTCTGCTCCAATCAAATTACCGACATCACCCCATTGTCGGCACTTACCAACCTGACAGACCTGAATCTCTACTGCAATCAAATTACCGACATCACCCCATTGTCGGCACTCATCAGCCTGACATCCCTGTATCTCTTCAGCAATGAAATTACTGACATCGCCCCGCTGTCGGCACTCATCAACCTGAAAGGCTTGTCTCTCCACTGCAATCCAATTATCGGCTTAAATGTGTCGATCGAATTTACACAAAAGTACCTGACGCTCTTTACGGCACCAATTGATTATGAAAAAGCTACAGAAACCCTGAAAAAAATATATGCAGGTATCGATAGAGAAGCACCTAAAGTTCTTGTTGCCAGCAGTCTGCCAGCTACTCTAACACTACTAAAACAACTACAAAATGACTGTATAGCACAACATCAAATATCGCTAATAGCGACTGGTAATTCAGGATGGGGCAAGTCGTTGTTAAATGAGTTATATCAATCGGTAGATGTAGGAACTTTGAGTCCGGTGTTGTGGGAGGCTCTATTCGAGCAAATAATACTAGATCCGGATGCCGAGCCCATACTCCAGACAGAATTTAATCAATTAGTAGAAAATTACCGAGAATCGCAGGCAGTTGATTTCCTCTCAGATTATAACTATCTACAGCCACTAACCTCTAAGGATCTGCTGAAGCAAATCCATTTGACTGAATTTTTTATCTCGAAATGTGGTTTTACTCTCGACTTGAAAGCCCAAGAACTATTTCACTGCAAGCAACAGTTGTTCGAGGAATGCGGGTGGATCTTGCCGTTTGAAAAAATTTGCATAATTTGCGATCGCCCCCTGCACCTTCGCTTTGACGCTGAAAATCGACTACACGCTGAAGGAGAACCGGCGATCGCATTTGCCGACGGCTACAGTTTATACTTTCACCACGGCGTTAAATTACCCGAAAAATACGGAAGAGTACACCCCGATCGGTGGCAACCAGAATGGCTTTTATCTGAAGAAAATGCCGAACTTCGTCGATTGTTAATTCAGAGAATTGGTTACGATCGCATTTGTCAAGAATTAGCGGTGACAGAATTAGATAGTTGGCAGGAATACACTTTATTAAGCATCGAGTTTGAGGATGATTTTGATAACGAGGGCAATGCAAAGCCAGTTTATTTGTTAAAAATGACTTGTCCGAGCACGGGATTTATTCACGCTTTGCGAGTGCCGCCTGATGTGCGATCGGCTAAAGAAGCAATTCGTTGGGTAAATTGGGATATCGATCCAGAGGAATTTAGCGTGCAAACTTAAAGATTTTCGATCGCCTAATCCATCCAACACAAATCAATGCCCCGCAGTGTGCCAGTTCACAGGGTGGAATGCACAAACCAGCGATCGCCCAAAAACAGTTAATAACATGAAGAAGAAGCCCACCCTCGATCGAAGGTGGGCTCAGTTCATGCCAGCTTACCGACAGCTAGGCAATCGGGTCTCTTGGCTGGTAGACGTAAAATATCGGAAAAAGATCCGAACGTCCGAAAAAACTTATCGCCCACCATTCAGCTTCAGTTTACCCAACCGGATCGGGAAAATTGCGCCCCTAGCGATGTTCCCCTGAAACCGGGGAACACTGGGGCTTCAACTTTTCAATAGACTTCTGCAAAAAAGCTCGTCTTGGGCCGGCAGGATGCCCAACCCCTACTCCGCACAAGAATTAAAATTTTTCCAGAAGTCCCATAATTCTCCTCTTTAACTTTGATTTCCCAACCGATTAGGCATCGTGATCGTGTGCAAAGCGACGGAACAGGAAATCTAGGGCGTAGTTCCGCAAATTGTAGTATTCCGGATCTTCCATCATTTGAACCCGATCGCGCGGACGCGGAAAAGGAATCTCCAAAACTTCGCCAATTGTCGCCGATGGGCCATTAGTCATCATCACCAGTCGATCGGCTAAAAACAGCGCTTCATCAATGTCGTGAGTAATCATCAACACCGTACAGCGGTGATCGTTCCAGATTTTCAGCAACTCTTCTTGCAATTCCTCCTTAGTAATTGCGTCCAGAGCACCAAAAGGTTCGTCTAAAATCAGCACTTTCGGGCGAATTGCCAAGGCGCGGGCGATCGAAACCCGTTGCTTCATCCCCCCCGAAATTTGCGGCGGTCTTTTCTCAGCAGCTTCTGTCAATCCCACCATCGCCAAATGCTCTTTGACGATCGCATTTTTTTCCACCTTCGACTTATTCGGAAATACAGCATTAACCGCCAGATAAACATTTTCAAACACCGTTCGCCAAGGCAGCAAAGCATAACCCTGAAACACCACCATGCGATCGGGGCCCGGCTTCGTAATCCGCTGCCCGTTAATCGACACGGTGCCCTGGCTCGGATGGCTAAAACCCGACACCATATTTAACAGTGTTGATTTACCGCAGCCCGAGTGTCCGATCAGAGCAATAAACTCTCCCTCCGCTACATTCAGATTGACGTTTTCTAAAGCCCTGTAACCGTTTGGATATTCTTTGTAAACATTGTCCATCACCAAAAAAGGTTGGCGGCGACCTTTTCCCGGCTGGATTTGAGTTTTGGTGTTCGTCTGGTTTTTAGTGGTGTTGAGCATTGGTTTAGGAAATTGTGAGTGGGTGATTCGCAAAGAAAGAAGGAAGTTCGGCAACGAGCAATGTACGGGATTTAACGGATGTAACGGAGGTCATGAAGAGGGAATTGCTCACTAGCAATTAACCGCTAAAAACCAACAACTAACAATTAGCAATTACCCTGTTTTTATCGAACTAAAAACCGCTCTAAGCAGCTCGGCGACCGGAATCGAGTACAACTTCCGCCATCGTGAAATCGCGTTTAATCGCCAGATTGTTGAGATAGCCGATCGGATCGTCTGCATTAAACACCGAGCCGTCAAACAAGCTGAGAGAACCGCGAGTGTAAGTAATATCAGCCATCCCCAGCTCTCGCGCCGCCGTGCTGAACGCACCGACTCGCACCACCCGCTCCAGAATTTCCACCCAGTTGCGCGGGAACACAGTATCGCCCCAGCGCGCCATCTGCACCATGTGCCAGAGTTGTTCGGTGCGGCTTGGGCGATTCACCCCCTCTCCAGAAAACAAGTGGTGGGCGTATTCCCGCATCGGAGTATCGAGGTTGCAAGCAAAAGAGTTCGGGTCGCCGAGTTGGATGTAACTCTTATCAGTAGCGACGTACTCCCTTCCGGCGACAATTTCCGAAACCTCGGCGGCGTGATTTGGATCGGCGCAATAGTGGCAAGCTTCCAGCAAAGCTTTGACTAGAGCAATGTGAGTGTTGGGATAAGCATTTGCCCAGTCTTCCCGAACTCCGAGAATTTTCCCGGGGTGTCCGGGCCACAGTTCTAAATCTGTCGCCACCGTAAAGCCGACTCCTTCCATCGATGCCCGCAAGTTCCAAGGTTCGCCGACGCAGAAACCGTCAATAGTGCCGCCCTGCAAGTCAACGATCATCTGAGCCGGTGGGATATTTTTCAGCAACACATCGCGATCCGGGTCAATGCCACCGGAAGCCAGCCAGTAACGCAGCAAGAGGTTGTGCATCGAAGAAGGGTGAACGATGCCCATACGGTGCGTTTGCGCGGGCGTTCTCTGGAGCATTTTTTTAAAGTCTGCCAGAGTGTAGATCCCTTGGTCGTAAAAGCGCCTCGCGAGGGTAATTCCGTTGCCATTGCGGCTCATAGTGAGGGCTGTAACCGTCGGAATCGGCTTCTCTTGGTGGCCCCCCAAGCTCAACCACACCGCCATCCCAGAGGGCATTTGAGCTGCGTCTAAGTAACCTGCGGCGATGCCGTCTACGATGCCGCGCCAGCTTGTTTCCCGCACGAGGTGGACTTCATCGAGGCCGTGCTTGGCAAAAAAGCCTTTTTCTTTGGCGACAGCGAGGGGAGCACAGGCTGCCAGCGGAATAAAGCCGAGTTCGAGGTTGACTTTTTCTAGACCGTGGCGGGCGATCGCGGGTACTTTCCGCGCCCGCAGTTTTTTGACGCGCTTCTGCTGGTTGAGGAAGTAAATCATTTCGCTGCGTAGAGCGTAGTAGCTGGGGTGTGAGACTACTTCCATCCGTTTGCGGGGGCGGGGGATGTCTACTTCGAGAATCCCGCCAATCTTCGATTCTGGGCCGTTGGTGAGCATGACGATGCGATCGCTCAGCAACACGGCCTCATCCACATCGTGCGTTACCATCAGGGCGCTGATTTCGTACTCTTGGCAAATTTCCATTAACTTTTCTTGCAAGTTGCCGCGAGTCAAAGCATCCAAAGCGCCGAAGGGTTCGTCTAAGAGTAACAGTTTGGGGCGCAGGGCCAGAGCACGGGCGATCGCCACGCGCTGTTTTTGTCCGCCCGATAGCAGTGCGGGTTGCTTCTCGGCGTGGGGCGTCAAGCCCACCATGTCGATGTGTTTTTGAATGATTTCGAGGCGTTCGGCTTTGGGTAAGCCGCTCATTACCGAGTCTACGGCTAGGGTAATGTTTTCTCTGACCGTCCGCCAAGGTAGCAGCGAATAGTTTTGGAATACTACCATGCGATCGGGGCCTGGCTGGGTGATTCTTTGCCCTTCAATTGTCACCAATCCGGATGTCGGCAAATCCAAACCTGCCACCATATTGAGCAGCGTAGATTTGCCACAGCCGGAGTGTCCAATTAATGAGATAAATTCGCCTTTTTTTATTTCCAGATCGATGCCTTTGAGGGCTATGTATGTGCCACCGTCTGATAAATTAAAAACTTTTTCGACTTGTTCTACTGCAATCAAAACAGACATGATTTTCTTGCCTTTTTTGTAGGTTTGTTATTTCGATAGCTGCTAATTAACTTCCCAGGCAGAGCCTAGAAGTAGAGTGGAGGGAGAGACGGGAAGCATAAATACTGTGACTCCGTTACCCGTAGAAGATTATCTACTGCTTCGCTCTTCTTCCCTCTTCTTCCTTCGTGTCCTAGCGCTTGCGCGCCGCTTCGCTAACGCGTCTTCGCGGTTAAATAATCCTAATTCTTCCGGCATCAAAGAAGTAACTCAAAACTACTTTCCTTGACTAGGAGCAATCTTTTGCTGCAACCAAGCCATCATGCGATCGAGCAACAAACCAACAGCCCCAATGTAGAACACCGCTAACAGAATTTCGCTGATGTAGTTTTGCTGGTAAGCATTCCAAATAAAGAAGCCGATACCCGTAATCCCAGACATCACGATTTCCGCAGCAATAATCGCCAGCCAAGCCAAACCGATCGCAATTCTCAATCCTGTGAAGATATAAGGAAGCGCCGACGGAAACAAGATGTTGATGTAATATTCCTTTCGAGTAAGTTGCAGCACTTTCGCCACGTTGTTGTAATCGTCGGGAATTTGGCGAACACCTTCAGCCGTGTTGATTAAAATCGGCCAAACTGAAGTGATAAAAATCACGAACAAAGCAGCAGGTTCGTTTTGTTGCAGTGCAGCCAGGGCGATCGGCACCCAAGCCAAAGGCGCTACCATCCGCAAAAACTGGAAAATCGGATCTAAAGCCTTGTTCAAAAAGGGATTCGTACCTACCACAACTCCCATGCTGATTCCCACAGCGGCCGCGAGAGTGTAGCCTTTTGCTACCCGTTCCAAACTCGCCAAAGTCTGCCAAAATAAGCCGACTCCGTAGGTTTTGGAGTTCATAAAAGGATACAGCAACAAAATCCGCGTCCGTTCGTCCGTCCAAACGCTGATCGGCCCCGGCAATTTGATAATTCCCAAACTCGACAGGAACTGCCAAACTAACAGAAATCCAATTACTCCCAAAAGTGGTGGCAAGATATTCGGGGAATTATTCTTCCAAAACTCGCCAAAAGCTCCTTGTGCATTGCCGCCTCTCCGACTTGTACTTACAGCCATGCTGGTCATCTCCTATGTCTGGTGGTGTATATTTTCGAGACTAAATTTCGAGACTCAATTATGGGAAACTAAGACCCCATCACACTTTTTTAATTGCCAAACTCTTGAGATAAGCTTCTGGCTTGTCCGGGTTAAATTCTGTGCCGTCAAAGAACTTCTCAACGCCGCGAGAGGTACTTTTCGGAATGTCAGCATCAGCAACTCCGGCTAATTTAGCTGCGGCTTTCCACAAATCTTCTCGGTTGACTTTATCGATGATTGTCTTAGAATCTGCCAAGGTTTTTGTTGGCAAGAAACCCCAGCGAACGCTTTCGGTTAAGAACCACAAATCGTGACTCTTGTAGGGATAGGAAACGTTGCCGATGTCGTCTTTCCAGTACAGCGGACTGCTCATTCTGTCGTTGATGTCTGGTTTGCCGTCGCCCATGACATACTTGCCTTCATAAGGAGGCGTCAAAACCGTCGGAGATACGTCAAAGAAGTTTCTTCCAGAAACAATGGCGACTAATTCGGCTCGATGTTCGGGCTTGTCGCACCACTGCTGTGCCTCAATTAGTCCTGCGAGTAAGGCTTCGGTGGCTTTGGGGTGTTTGTCTACCCAGTCGCCGCGAATTGCTAGATATTCCTCTGGATGTGCTTTCCAGATTTCGGAGGTGAGGGCGGACATGAAGCCGATGTTTTCTTTGACAATCCGCAGCGGCCAGGGGTCGCCGGTGCTGAAACCGTCCATGCTTCCGGTTTTCATGTTGGCGACAGTTTGGGCGGCCGGTACTGTTAGCAGTTCGACATCTGCGTCGGGATCGATGCCGTTAGCTGCCAGCCAGTAGCGAATCCACAAGTCTTGATTAACTTTGGGGAAGGTGTAGGCTGCTTTGAAGGGCGTGCCTGCTTGTTTGAGGCCTTTGATGTAGTCTTGGGCCGCTTGATCTAGTTTAAGTCCGAGGCCTTTGCCTTGGTGTTTGGCTGCGATCGCAATTCCATTTCCTTGAGTGTTCAACTGGGCCAAAACATACATCGGGATTTGGACGCCGTTTTTGGTGATCAGACCTTTACTAATTTGATAAGGCATGGGCATTTGCCACTGGCCGCCGTCAATGCCGCCGCCTGCCGATCCGATTTCTACGTTATCTCTTGCCGAGCCCCAGTTGGCTTGCTTAGCAATCGTGACTTCGGTCATGCCGTATTTGGCAAAAAAGCCTTTTTCTTGGGCAATGATTAAAGGTGCTGCTTCGACGATCGGGATATATCCCAATGTGATTTTAGTGCTTTCAATTCCTTCGACTCTTTTCTCGTTGGCAACAGCCACTACTGAGGTAGCTGCGGGTATCGCGCCGTCAGCACCGGCAGTTGCACCGGGTTCTGGGGGGTTTCCCAAACAACCTTTTAGCAGTATTGAACCCAGGGCAGATGCACCTGCTTTGATGATAAATTTACGCCGAGAAAGCGCAGAAAATTCATCTGAAAATCTTGTCATAGCATAGCCTCGCTGCAATTCATAATCTTCTGTAACAACATTCACTGAAGGTTATCAACGCGCTTTTTTGCTGTTCGCTAATTGGGTTTAGCTAACTGTTTTGAGCGCAGGTTGGCAGGAGGGAGCGAAAGATTTATAGCTAGTATAAGTCTTTAAACTATCCCTGCTGATTTGACTGGTTTGATTAATATCGATATTTCGATCGGCCGAGTTGTGTGAACTCACTTTTTGCGAGCCGCACGTTTCCTTCACTTGATAATTAACTCTACCGTACTCTTGCGGAAATTATAAAACAATTATTAAATTCGATTGATAAGTAAATCTTTTGGGACTGCGCTCTCGATAAGGAGGCGTTGGGAAGAGCGATCGGGTTTGCTTATCAAAACTGGTTCAAACCAAGACTTGCGGGCTAAAGGTTGTAGCGAAGGGCGATCGCGGGTCATTCAAATCTCTTGTCAATAAGCGACTAATATCGCCACCAGCGCCGATTTGCTTTTTTAATACATTTGTAGTTTTTTAAGGATTAATTGTAGCGGGTTATACAGAAATAATTCAGGTTTTACGATACTGCTGTTTTCAAAGGGTTAACGGGTTTTCATTGGTGGACTAAAATTGGCGCTTAATCGTAAGTGTTTTACCGGATATGATATGACGTGGGCTTTCAGGTTCGATTTCTGTAAAACCCACATTCCGCACCCCCAACTGGCACACTACGAATTTTGGTTATTCGATCGCTTGAGACTGTCGAGCGTTGCCACGAGCGATCAGTACCTTTGTATAAAAAGAAACTTAATTTTCGATCGAGCTTCCGAAAAAACCGATTGTGACAGTCTCGGGTGCGGAATGTGGGTTAATATAGTTACCACCTAAGCCACCCTAAAAATTAATTTATGAATTTGACAAAAGGTGCAGCAATAAGACTAACAATTATGTTTATTTTTCTGGGCATAGGGGGTGCTTATTCATGGCAAATCATGTTAAATCCTGCTTCTTTAGAACAAGCTGAAGCACAAGCTAAGTTATTAGAACAAATTTATGTAAATGGCAATTATATTGAAGCCTTCATCTGGTTTTGCTTTGCTATTGGTTTCGCTGTTAATGCCGTAAAAAAATATGGAAAAACCAGAACTCATCGCCTGATTACTACCCTAATTTTTTTCTTGTTTGGTGGCTCAGATATTGTCGAAGTACAAACCGGCGCGTGGTGGAGCCCTTGGTGGTTATTTGTTTGGAAAGTTTCTTGTGTTTTATCTATGGCGATCTTATTTTGGGTTTATTTACGCGATCGCGCTTTTGATAATAAACTATAATTGGTTTGTAGTGAGGAATGTGAGTCCTCTGATGGATGCGGACTCGCATTCCTCACTACGAAGCTTTCCTGAATGCAGAATCGTGTTAGTTGGGCGGGTCAAAGCGGTTGACGGAGAGAGCAACACCGATCATCGGTAGCGCGACTCCGAAACAAATCAGCCACTGATCCAGATTCATCGGAGCTGTCTCAAATATGCGATTGACAAACGGAGAATTAGCAAAGATGATCTGCAAAATCACCGCCAGGACAATTCCCACACCGAGGGCGGGAGCACCGCTAACTTCTTCCTTAGAACCGCTAAACTTAGCAATCAAAGAAGGCAACAACTGGCTGAGACTCAACAGGTAAAAAATTCTTCCCATTACCAAAGCTTGAATCGCCATCGTGCGGGCCAGTTCCAAAGTGCCCCAATCCGCTTGGCGCACCCATTCAAACATCCCGAAAATCAGAGTCCAGTTGTAAAGAGAAATAGCGATGATCCGCTTGATCCGATTTCCGGTGAGAAAAGGTTCGTTTACCGGTCGGGGCTGCTGTTTCATGACTCCCACTGACTTGGGCTCGAAAGCCAGAGGCACAGTCATGGTGATCGAGTTGAGCATATTCAGCCAGAGAATTTGTAGCGACAAAATCGGCAATTCTCGACCTAGGAGCGTGCTGAGCAAAATTGTCATTGACTCCCCGCCGTTGACTGGGAGAATGAAGCTAATTGCTTTGAGCAGATTTTTGTAAACAGATCGCCCTTCTTCTACAGCAGATTCGATCGACGCAAAGTTATCGTCAGTCAGAATCATGTCCGCGGCTTCCTTAGAAACCTCCGTACCGCTGCCCATTGCAATCCCGATATCGGCTTGTTTGAGAGCGGGCGCGTCGTTAACGCCGTCTCCCGTCATCGCCACAATTTCGCCTTTCTGCTGCAAGGCTTCTACGAGGCGGAGTTTTTGTTCGGGGGCGACGCGGGCAAAAACTGAACCTGCTTCTACAGCTTCGGCGAGTTCGTTCTTGCTCATTTCGGCGAGTTGGGCGCCGGTGTAGGCTACAAGTTCTCTGTGGTGTTTAGTTTTGCGGAATCCCATGCGGCGGGCGATCGCCTTGGCTGTAGCGATGTGGTCGCCGGTAATCATTTTGACTTGGATGCCGGCGGTTTGACAAGCTTGGACGGCTGCGATCGCTTCTGCCCGCGGCGGGTCAATCATGCCTTGCAGTCCCAAGAAAACCAGGCCTGACTCCAAATCCGAGTGATCGACGGAATTTTGCTCTTCGGGTACTGGCTTTTTCGCTAAAGCCAAGACGCGCAAGCCTTGCTTTGCCATTTCATCGACTTGATGGTGAATTTCTTCGCGATCGACTTTTACCGGATTTCCTTGAGTGTCGAGACTGGAACTGCAGCGGCCGAGAATGGATTCTACTGAACCTTTGACGTACAAAATTTTGCCACCAGTGGAAGTTCGGTGCAAAGTTGCCATGTATTGAAACTGAGATTCAAAGGGAATTGAATCCAGTCGCGGCATTGACTTTTCTAAAGTTTGCTGGCTCAATTCTGCTTTTTTACCAACAGCAATTAACGCTCCTTCTGTCGGATCTCCAACGACTATCCAATCATCATCTTTAAATTCCAAGTGAGAGTCATTGCAAATCATTCCGGCTTGCAAACATTCTTGCAAAGTTGGAGCTTGACTGACCGTAATTGGCAGTTGGTTGAGTTGAATTTCACCTTCGGGGCTGTATCCGTTACCCGTAACCGAGTAGGATGCGCTGCCAGAATAGATTTCTTGCACCGTCATTTGGTTTTCCGTCAAAGTTCCGGTTTTGTCGGAACAGATGACTGTAGCGCCGCCGAGGGTTTCGACTGCGGGCAATTTGCGGACGATCGCGTGGCGATTTGCCATCCGGGAAACGCCTACGGCTAGGGTGACGGTAATGACGGCGGGTAAGCCTTCGGGAATTGCGCCGACAATCAGGGCAACTGCGGGTTCGACTGCTTCTTTAAAGGCTGAAACCCCTGCAGGGACGGGCTTACCCAATCTGACGGCGAAGGTCAAGGTTGCCATTCCCAACACGAATAACAGCCAGTTTTGACTGAATTGGTTGAATTTGCGGGTTAAGGGGGTGGTGAGGTCGAGGTGCCGATCTAATAGTTGGGAGATTTTGCCGGTTTCGGTTTTATTGGCGATCGCAATTACGATGCCGCTAGCTTGGCCAAAAGTGACAAAACTGCCGGCATAGGCCATGTTATCCCGTTCTGCTAGCGGCGTTTCTTGTGGCAGAACCAAGTCTCCAGATTGTCCTAATTCTTTTTCGACAGCAACTGATTCCCCGGTGAGTCCCGATTCGTCAATTTGCAAGTCGCGCACTTTCACTAAGCGCAAGTCGGCCGGTACTTTGTCGCCGGAACTCAGGATTACTAAGTCACCGACTACGAGTTCTTTGGAGGGAATTCTTAATTTTTTGCCACCCCGAATGACTGTGGCTTCGGTGGTGACAGCTTGGGCTAGGGCTTCAATTTTTTTCTCGGCTCCAGCTTCTTGGATGAAACTAATAGTAGCGTTGGTGGTTGTTACGCCCCAAATTACGCTAGCGTTTAGCCATTCTCCGATCACTGCTTTGATTAAACCTGCACTCAGCAAGATGATCAGGAGGGGTTGGTTAAATTGCAGGATAAATTTTAACCAGGCTGGTTTCGCTGCTTTAACCGTTAGTTCGTTGGGCCCGAATTTCTGTTGGCGATGGTTGGCTTCTGTCGGTTCTAAACCGCTTTCCAGGTTGGTTCCTAAGATAGTTGCAACCTTGGATATTTCTAGGTAGTGCCAATATTGCTCTGCTACGTCTACATCGTTGGCGGATCTTGATGGCATGATTCTTCCTGAATATTTGGGGTGTCTGACGAACTTCGATCGCTCATTAATAGGCACGCTCAATACAACTCACCGCTCGTTGGAGCGTGAATATATTGAGCGGCCTAATTGTTTGTGGATTACTTTAACGGGCTGTGACTTACATCTATATTACAACGGATGTGGCCGTTTGTGGCAAGAGATTTGGGGAATTTTTTCCGGTGCTAAATCTTGTTTGGGACTTGGTGGCTAAGATGGGGGAAAGTCGATCGAGTCCCTTGACATTTGGCAAATTTTAGGTGTGGTTAAAGAAAGAGGGAAGAAGGCAGTAGGCAAAAGAAAAATGCTCCCACTCTCTCCTCCTCCTCCGCTGCCCCACGGACGATCGCATAAATGTTAAAACCTAGTTAAGCGACCATATTCTGAACTTATGGAAATACTTGTGACGCTGGTGCTGGGTTCGGTGCTGTTTGTCTGGGAAATGCGGTTCGGGCGGGTGTTAGTTCGATCGTCCGTTACTGCTAAGGATTTGTTTAAGGGCAGAAATTCGATCGCCCTGGCTTTCGCGATGCCATCGCCTGCGATCGTTTTGACTTGGATGTCGGCTGTTTGACAAGCTGGGAGGGCTCCGAGATCAATTCATGACTCAATGCTATCAATTGCTAGTCTGCTAGCCCAAAACACTGATCACCCTTTAGACAATTGAATTGAGATTTTGGGCTGCATCGTTCAATTGTTGAGTGCCTAATTTGGTTTGAGTAATACCACTAGCGGTTTCTTTTGCCGATAGGTTGAGGGTGTTCATCGCCTCCACTACTTGTTGAATGGCCACTGCTTGTTGTTGGGCAGTTAGAGAAATTTGTTGATTGTTCAATACCACATTATTAACAGCATTTGCTACTTCCGAGAAAGCTGCTGCCGTTTCTTGACTGATTTTGGTTCCTTCTTCTACTGTTTTAGTACCTTCCTGTGTCACCGTTACAGTGGAATTTATCGCATTCTTGATATCATCGACTAGGCGGTTAATTTTCTCGGCAGATTTCTTACTTTTATCTGCTAGTTTGCGGATTTCTGTGGCTATGACAGTAAAACCTTTGGCGTTTTCGCCCGCCCGGACTGCTTCTACTGAGGCATTCAGTGCCAGCATATTTGTTTGATTGGCTAAATCTGTTACATCAGTAGAGATATTGCCAATCTGATGGGTTTGTTCGCTCAAGTTCAGAATTTGTGCCGCGATCGCCCCGACATTTTCTTTCAATATTGTCATCGATTCCAGGGTTTGCTCCACTGCTAGGGTTCCCTTTTCAGTGATTTTTAAAGCTTGCCGTGCAGATTCCGCACCAGCGTGGGCTTGCTGGGCTGATTGTTGGGAAGTAGCGCCCAACTCATCCATTGTGATTGTAGTTTGATTTACAGATCTAGATTGCTGTGCGGCTGTGCGTTCCTGTTGTTCAACTGTGGCAGCAATCTCTGTGGAAGAACTAACAATCATATTGACTGACTGATTCATTCTCTTTGCAATGCCTGAAGCAATCCACAGAGCGATCGCAATTGCCATAATCGCCGCTATAGCAGTGCTTAAAATCACGACTGTAGTCAGGAACTGCAAAGCTTGAATTTGCTGTTTTTCTCTGTTAGCTAAAATCTCTGCTTGGGTGCTTTCAAACTCCTTAGCTATAGCATCAACCTGACGAAGCTTTGGTACAATTTGTGCCTTCCACAAGTTAATTCCATCGTCTCGCTTACCTCGATCGACCAAAGAAAAGGCTTGTCTATAGCCTTGGTCTATCTGATCTTGTAATACATTCATTTGATCTAGCCGCTGGAGCTGCTTCGGGTTTTGAACCCGCTTAAGTAAATCCTGATAGAAGTAGTCAAAGCTGTTTACCCCTTCATTGTATTCAGTTAAGAAAGCACTCTCTTGTCTCAAAAAATAGCCACGAGCAGCTTTCTGCATACCTGAGAATCCCAGCTCAAGATCTTTTAAACCGAAAACAATAGCATTAGAATTATTTAAATTTTTTGCTTTTTCTTCTACTTTTTTAGCATGAAAAAAAACCCAAGTAGCTGCTCCAAATGAGAGCAAAATCGGTATGGAATATCCCCACAGGATACGTTCTCTTAATTTTGTGGCGTTGAAGTTAAGCATCTTAAACTTTTCCTATAATTACCAAAACAATTACTTAATCGCCTTCAAATCAATGGGAACTCCAGATCCGAGTAACATCCGGTTTCTCAGCTTTAACTTGGCAAACATAACAATATCTCCTTTTGGGTTAGGTAGCTGAATTATCTGATTGTCAACCATTGATTCACACTCATCAATAAAAACATGGCAAAACTTAATGTCGAGCAAGCGATGCAGGTCAAGCCTTTAGGATTAAGGGTTGTTCTACCTGCTTCAATTTTGGATAAATCCGGTTTATTCGATTGTAGCGATAAATTGAGGAACGAAACCCAAACATAGTCAAATTCTCTCTCCCACTCTTCCTCTCTCCAACTATTGATTGGGCTCCGCGATCGACTTGGAGCGTGTTACAACGTAGTTAAGCAACAAAATTTTGAGTTCATGGAAATAGTAGTGACGCTAGTGCTGGGTTCGGTGCTGTTTGTCTGGGGAATGCGCTTCGGGCGAGTGTTAGTTCGCTCGGGAGTGACGGCTAACGATTTGTTTAAGGGCAGAAATTCTATCGCCCTAGCTTTTTTGGGTTTTTATATTGCTTTGCTGCTACTGGCTCTAAATATGCCTCAAATGCCAGCTTTGCCGATCGAGTGGCGCTTTCACGGGATGCAAGTTACTTGGACTTTGCTACGAGTGATGTTGATGGGAGTCTGCGGTATTGGCTTTAGTATAAGTTGGTTGACAGCGCGATCGCAAGTAATCGCAGTAATCTTAATTGGTGGCTTGGGATTGGCAGGATTTACAGGCGCTGAAAACTATTTTATGGCGCCAATTTACGCTGATTTAATAAATAATTTGCAGCCAAACGGTGTGTTTCGACAAACATCTAACAGCAGTTGCGCGCCGGCGGCGCTAGCAACTGTGTTAAGGCGTTGGGGAATCGATGCGACGGAATCGAGTGTAGCGCGTTTTGCCGGGACGAGTCGCTTGGGAACTTCCATGCCGCAGTTAATTATAGCAGCAAGAGCTTTGGGCGTAAATGCGATCGAACTAACGCCAACTTGGGAGCAAATTCAGCAAATTAATCGCCCCGGAGTGCTAGCAGTTTGGCTGTTTGACGGCCCTCGGAAGCTACCCCACGCGGTGGCGTTGCTGGGAATGAATGACTGTGTAGCTGCCATTGGAGACCCGGCGCGGGGCAGGATTTTCTATTTAGATAGGGCCACTTTTGCCCAGATTTGGCGAGAGGAATACGTGCCGATTTTCCGGTCTGCCGATATCTTGTTAAGCAATCAGCAAGCTATTGACTATTTGAGTAAATTAGGATATAATTCTGGTAAGTTGCAAGCAGATATTGAGCGCTTTCAAAAAGACAAAAAATTAAAAATCAGCGGTCACTTAGACCGGATGACTGAGTTAATGTTGAGCGGCAGTTTTTTGGAAGGAGTCCCCCGATTGGATGGGAAATAGTGCTTACAAATCATCAAGCGCAGAGCACTCTTGACCGACAGAAAATAGGAATCATGCGGTTTTTTTTTCAAACAATCTTTGAGTTATTCGTTCATAGCGATCGCAAATATTTGATTGCCCCAGCAGACGATCGACGATCGCACCTTCGTAGCATGGCTGCATGAAATTACCCATATAACCGTAGGCAGTTGCATCTAATTCCTCCTCTATTTTGAGCGTTGCAGAATTTGAGGAGGATTCTTGTGGGGAGTAGGGTGAGGCGTCCCGCCTGCTGTGAAAATACACGCCTTCGGGGTACGAGAGTCGATGCCACAAAACCATCAAAATCATCCCGCAATTATGCAACACCCTATTTTTAGGATCGATCGCACCTTGGCCACCCCTCACCGTTTTTGACAATTGGGAACAGTTGAATCGCTTTTTTTAGGCTCAGACAGCTTGACTTCCCATCCAGGTAAATTCCACCAATTAACTCGCTGATTCGGCTGAATCCAAAAGTTTAGTTGCGTGATCTTGCCATCCTCAAATCTGAGTGTGGGAAAGGTAGGATAACTGGTATCATCGGTTTCGCGATAAGTGCGTCCAAGGTAATTTAGGCAGGCCCTTAATCCATCACTAATTCCCAATTCTTCCACTCCCTTTCCCTTCAATTTGGCATCATCGTAGCTGAAAGAACCGTTGAATGAATTGCCCGCTAACCCGCCTTTGGTAACAGTGATGGTGAAATCGTAGGTTACGGGAACTGCGTAGGCTTCGGTTGCAGTGACAACTGTGCTCATAAGAGTCGTGGCGATCGCCACCGAGAGTTTTGAAATTGCTTGCACACTCGCCTTCGGAAAAAGAACAACACTATAAATTTCGCTTCCAGTCATCGGGAAACTCCTTGATTACACTTCTCTAGTAAGTGATTTTTCGGATATGATATCATACGTAATCCGTTAAATGCGATCGCAGCCGACTTCCAAGCGAACAAAAATTACCGCCTCTGCTTAATCATGTATACTTTTTTTGCACTGAAAACCCCAAGAGAAAACACTCGTCTTTAATCGCCCAAAATTAACTCGGTAGATTGAACAACATTCATTCCCGCAGCCGCAAATCTTTGAAAAGCTGCATCTGCTTGTTCCGTAAAATCAACAACACCCGGAACAACCACAGGCGAAGTGCAATCTTCCAGCAAATAAACCTTCTTTGCCCAATTCGGATCTCGCGCCAAAATTTCCGTTAACAAATCATCAATTGTCCAAGCAACGCAGTGACTTTTGGCTTGTCCTGCAATAATTACTGCATCAAAATCGAGCAATTTGTCAATAAACTTAGCATTCTTTTCCGCAATCGGATTGCCGTCGAATCCATCTAAAACTTCTGGCCGCAAAACCGAATAGTTTTCTGTCAGTGGATTCCCGCCTTTGATTTCAAAAAGTGCTTGGCTGTCGCGGGCTATAGTATGAAAAAATATTGCTTCTTCCACCGCAGAAACCAGGGCGTGTCCGATGCCGCCCAGCATCGAGTGATAGGGCCAAATTATCAGCGGATATTTCCCATCGTCGCTGAGTTTTTTGACGTAGTAGCAAGCCTGTTTTTCCAGTGCTGAAAAATGGGCGCCGCTGATGCTGTGGGCGACGGCTGGATTGACTTTCCAAATGCCTTTTTGGACATCTTCGAGTGTAATAGAAGTGGCTGCTGGTACGGGGTGTTCGCCTGCTTCGTCGATCCAAAAGATTGGATGAAAAATTTGCATGGCGGTGTGGGTGTCCATTGTCGGCGCAATGGTTGTAATTGCATTTAAATTGCGGTAAATAAATTCGCACAGCCGCAGGTTGTCATCAACTGCACCGCTACCGGAATGCCCGCCGACAAATAATTCAAATTCGGGCAAACAAAAGGTATTTTGGGCATCGATTATCAGCAAACAAATGCGGTTTGTGTCCTTTGCGGCTGGCTGGATGTTGTGCTGTTTTGCCCAATCTTTGGCTTGGGCGGCGCGTTCTCGGTAGGGGACTCGCCAGACTTCGCCTACTTTTTTATGGTCGAAATGTTCGGGGATTGGGAGTTGGGCTTTTGGTGTCATGACCTATCGCTTGTCGGGTAGTTTACAGTAATAATTTAAGTTTGCAGTATAATGCTAATAAATATTTGCGGGTGAATCATGCCAAAAGAACGAATCCAAGATTATGCTAGGGTAAAATTTAAACGCATAGTGTTGTTTTTTTCAATCGCACTTTTACTCGCTCTCTTAATTGTAGCAACTAGATCTGCCTACGTTCAAGATGTTTTGAGAACTCTGTTAATGCGGATCGAAGATTTAGGCTGGTGGGGGCCAGTGGCTTTTGTAGCTATTTACAACTTGGCTACTGTGCTGTTTGTACCGGGTTCGGTACTGACGCTGGGAGGGGGGGCGATTTTTGGTTTGTGGTGGGGTTCTGTTTACGTTTTTGCGGCGTCCACTTTAGGTGCTGTATTTGCTTTTGCGATCGGGCGCTATTTGTGCCGCGATCGCGTGGTAAAATATATGGAATCTCACCCCAAGTTTAAAGCTCTCGATCGCGCAGTTTCCCAAGAAGGATTAAAAATAGTTTTTTTGACTCGTCTTTGTCCTTTATTTCCTTTCAATTTATTGAATTACGCTCTGGGAATTACTCAGGTTTCTTTGAAAGATTACGTGCTGGGTTCCTTGGGCATGATACCGGGTACAATTATGTACGTTTACTCCGGTTCTTTGGTGGGTAATATTGCGGCGATAGGCGCGATATGTCAGTCAACAAATCCCCAAACAGAAGCAGCAAAATGGTCGCTCAATATCCTCGGTTTTCTGGCTACTGTTGCGGTAACTGTTGTTCTCACTAGGATAGCCAGCAAAGCCTTGGAAGAAAGTATTTAATTAGGAGGATTTGCGAATGCCGGAGTCAAAAGTCGATCGCGTAACTGTCCCCCCGATGGACGAACACAACCAGAAATTAGTCTCCTATTTGCATCCGCCCGATTGGGTAAATCCGCAGCCCGCTAGCAGTTATAATTTAGTAGTAATTGGTGCTGGCCCCGCCGGATTAATTGTGGCTGCGGGTGCGGCAGGTTTGGGCGCGAAAGTTGCTTTGATTGAAAAACATTTAATGGGCGGCGACTGTTTGAATGTCGGTTGCGTGCCGTCAAAAACGCTGATTCGTTCGTCTCGTATTGTCGGCGATATCTGGGAAGCCAATAAATTTGGTGTTAACGTTTCTAACGCTGCAGAAGTGGATTTTGCTGCTGTGATGGAACGGCTGCGCCGCATCAGGGCGGGAATCAGCGATGTTGATTCTGTTCAACGATATCAGGAGAAATTAGGAGTCGATGTTTTTCTGGGTTCTGGTCGTTTTACTAGCAATAATACAGTAGAAGTTGCAGGTCAAACTCTCCGCTTTAAAAAAGCAGTAATTGCCACAGGTGCAAGGGCGCTACAACCACAAATCCCCGGCTTGCAGGAAGCTGGATATCTGACAAATGAAACTGTTTTTAACCTCACAGAAAGACCTCAGCGTTTGGCAGTAATTGGCGCAGGGCCGATCGGCTGCGAATTGGCTCAAGCATTCCGGCGGCTGGGTTCGGAAGTCGTATTGCTGCACAAAAATGCTCAGATTTTAGACAAAGAAGATGCGGATGCTGCTAAAATCGTGCAGGAGGCTTTTGTACGCGAAGAAATTCAACTAATACTAGAATCCCAAATAGAGCGCGTTGAGAAAACAAATGCAGCCAAAGTAATTTATTATAAATCTCAAGGTAAGGAAGCCTCGGTAACAGTAGATGAAATTATTGTGAGTACAGGGCGATCGCCCAACGTGGAAGGATTAAATCTGGAGGCTATCGGCGTCGAATATGACACACAAACAGGCGTCTTTGTCAACGATTATTTGCAAACTACTAATCCCCGCATTTATGCCGCAGGCGATATTTGCATGAAACATAAATTTACTCACGCTGCTGATTTTGCCGCGAGAATGGTAATCCAAAACACTCTATTTTTCGGACGCAAAAAGCTCAGCGCTTTGACGATACCTTGGTGTACTTACACAAACCCGGAAATTGCGCGCGTCGGAATTGGGGAACACGAGGCTAAGGAAAAAGGCATTGATATCGATACCTTTTTGATTCCTTTCAGTCAAGTCGATCGGGCAATTATTGACGGCGAAGAGGAAGGATTTGTGAAAATTCACGTCAAGAAAGGCAGCGATAAAATATTAGGTGCAACTATTGTAGCGCGACACGCTGGTGATATGATTAGCGAAATTACTTTAGCAAGGGTTAACAATATTGGTTTAGGAAAAATTGCTAGCACAATTCACCCGTATCCGACACAAGCTGATGCAATTCGGAAAGCGGGAGATGCTTACAATCGCACTCGTTTGACGCCGTTTGTGAAAAACTTGTTTAACCGCTGGCTGGCTTGGACGCGATAAGTAAATAATTGTGGAACAGGCATCTTGCCTGTTCATTATCGGCTTTTATGGGCGGCGCCGAAGCCCACCACAAAATAAAATTCACTCTCTGTGGAACAGGCATCTTGCCTGTTCATAAAAAAGCTGCAAAATTAGGTGTGTTTTTATCCTTCTGTTTCTGTTTCTGTTTCCAATCCAACACCTTCATACAAAAGTGCGATCGGCAAATCAAACCCAATACTTGATAAAGTTACAATCTCTCCAGCAGTGTAAGAATACTAAAGCCACATTCTCCCCTCTCCCCGACAGTAACGCTCAACAAAAATCTTTTGTGAATCAATCAAGATATACTCTTGCAAAGTCGGAATTTTTAGGTAACAAGTGAATTTTTCATCCCGATCTTTAGCACTTGTACTGGGTGAAAGAACTTCGACAATTATTTTAGGATTCTGAATCAATGTGCGGGAATTGAGGTCTTGAGGGTCGCAACTGACTATCACATCGGGGTAGTAGTAACGGCTTTGAAAACTGACTTGCAATTTCACGTCTGACACGTTGATCCGACAGCCTCTAGAACGCAGATGCGGGTACAAATTCCTGTAAAAGTTGAGTGCAAGATCGTTATGAGGAATTGTACTGCCCGTCATGGCAAAAACTTCGCCGTTGACATATTCGTGGCGAATCTCTTGTTGAGCTTCCCATTCGAGATATTCCTCAACGGTCATTTTTTGGGGCGCTTGGGGAATGGATATCATAACAAAATTTTTTGCAATGTTGCTTTGATTCTAGCATTAGGGGTAAAACTATGCTTGGAAGTTGCGATCGCCCCCACCAACAAACCCTGCCTTAAAAATCCCCTTCATCTACTTGAAATACAGTCAATCCCAAGCTTCTCCACATATCAACAACTTGCTGGCGATCGTCCAACACAAACTTAACATTATATTTTCCTTCAATATGTCGCCGATAGAACTCCTCTTTAATAATCGAATCCTTCCTCATATCTCCGGTTTTCCGCATATAAAGACTGGCATAATTAACCTCGTACTGCTGCAACCATTTTTCAGTTTGAGGCTGACAGTCATCTGTGCGGCCCGACACTACAATAATATTAACGCTGGACTGCCACTTGCGAACGGTATCTAAGACGGGCTGATTGGGCAAATCGCGATCGCACCTCGAAGCATCAAAAGGATTTCTGCCGTTGAGAAGTGCCAGGGTACCGTCCATATCGACAATAATTGCATCCGGCAAATCCGGGTTATATTCCGGCGGCGCAACCGGAACACGAACGTACTTATTGTACATCTTCATAATCACATCTTTGCCCACCGAATTAAGTCTTTTCAAATCCCGTTTAATACATTCCTCTACCGGAACTTGGAGAAAAGAATCATTAACTTCCACAACAGCTTTACCTTTAACCAACTCCTTAATATGCTCGATGTGAGGGCCAAAATTAGTATCATCAACAATGACGTGTTTGCCACTTTCTAAAGCCATCAAAATAATCGTATCTCTCAATTTCACAATAAACTTTTCATTTGCCGGCGACCAATGAGAAGCGTGAGCCATTTCTCTGAGCAAATCTTTATTGCTACGCACCCACTTTGCAGGTTCAGACAGCAGCAATTCCCTAGCAAATTGAGATTTTCCCGAAGCAGGCAAACCAACAAGTACAATAACTCTTTTCATGGTAAGTAGAAGGAAGAAGGAAGAAGGAAGTTCGGCAACGGATTCTGTAACGGATGTAACGGATGTAACGGATTTCAGGAAGAAGGAAGAAGGAAGAATGCTCATACAGCAAGCTTTTTAGCCATCTGTATCTTAGGTTTAATTAGGTGCATTTAGTTCTTGATTCGGTCACCTAAATATAATGTTAATCTTCGTTCGTAGTGAGGATTTTAGTCCTCCTTCAAGAAACGACTGTAGTCGTTACTACAAACCTAGATGGATGTAATCTAAACCCAATAGCTCCTCTATTTTATGGATCGTAACATCACGGAGAGCTTCTTTCACTCCCGCAACTCTTCGGGCCCGCAAAGAAAACAAAATCCCGGAATACGGCAAATGCTTCACAGCTAATGCAAAATCTTTCTGAACTTCGATATGTTCGTGCTGTCGGTAAGCGTCCTCGATTTCTTCAACCAAAGATTGATATTTGTCTTTAACTTTTTGATACAACTCACTCCACTCAGGAAAATAAGCTAAAAACTCTTCTCCTTCATTAGTTAAAACAATTTCTATCAGGCGGCGGGTCGAAAACCCTTCACGGAGAGGGTAAATCGCGACATATTGCGGAGACTTAACTTTAACTCTGTTGAAGTTAGCATCGCAGATAATATACCCTTCCGAATCCATCGGATCTAAATGTTGAGCCGCTTCGATAACTTCTTTCCAGCTAGTTAAAGGATAGGAAGCGACCAATTCCCAGCCATATTTATTGGCCCAAAGACTCGGGTCTGTTTCTACCAGCGTTTGAGTGTTGCGAACCCCGTGCAGCACGATTTGATTGTTTTGTTGCTGGACAACTATTCTATTGTAAGGCGTCATCAACTCAAATATAAAACACTGGTCGGTTTCTTGTGGCAATTGATATCGCAATTCTTGCCAGACTTTCCAAAAAAGTTCCGCAAAGCTGAACCCAAAACCATTAACTTCGCCGGCGGCGTCGGGAGTGCCGCTAGATTGCACTCTCCATTCTCCCTTGTAAAAATACAGTACAGTCAGAGAACCGTCTAGTTTTTCATAAACTTTGGCATGACTCCAATCAATTGCAGCGGCGTGGATTTCTCCGTAATTAAAAAATTTGTTGTAGGGATAAGAAACTATTTGCCAATCTTGAGATGAATCTAAAATAATGCCTCGGCACTGCTGGACTATTTTTTCGCCCAGGGGAGATTCTATCTGCGAGTATTTCAGACAGACTAAATCGGGATATTGGCGGTGGCGGGTAACTTTGATATGATAAGTTTCGGACAAAGTTTCCAATCCGTGCTGGCGCAAATACTCTTGAAGTTCCACGATCGACTCCTAAATTGCTCGCCTTCTCTATATTATATATGACTTCATATTCTGTCAACCTTGTCAAGATAGTCAAAAAACATTTTTCCCGGAAAAGCGAGTCTTAATTTGGTATTTTGAATTATGGTTGTACATACGTGAATGCGGTTCGCCGCCCAACTAAACTCTTGGAATATTAAGGGAAAAGACCGTGAAGAAGAAATTATTACTTTTGGCTACTTCTGCTTGTGTATTGACGGCTTTAGTACCTCCCTCGGTTGTTTTTGGATCTTCGCAATTGTCGCAGCGACAATCGGGAACAACACAAATTGCTCAAGGAGGCACTGCGTTTCCGGTAAATGAAATTTTGCGAAAGTTAAAAGGCAAAACGCAAGTGCCTATTTTTATTCCCAGCAGGATTCCGGATTTGCCAAAAATGTACTATCCAACTACAGCACAAGCAAACAGCTATAGTATTTCAATCGAGTATAAACCAGATTGCGGCGGTACGACTGTTTGCACTTTTGGGTCAATTCAAGGTCAAAAAGGCGGGGAGTTTACTACAAAACTAGAAGGGGTAACTAAGACGTTAAAAAATGTCAAGCTTGCGGGCGGAGTGAAAGGAGTTTTTCATAACGGTTGCGGGGCTTACTGCACAGCAACTCTTCAGTGGAAAACTCAGGGTTTTATGTATACCGTCACCATTAAGAACGGACGAGAATCTGATTTAATTTTAATAGGAAATTCTGCTATTCAAGCTGGGAAGCGTTAAGTTTAGCAGTCGGGGAGGCACAACTTCTATATGTAGGGTGCGTAAGGGCGCACCTTACCGTTATTGTATGATATATCTTAACTCGCACTCGCCCCTTACAAGATGCTATTGTTTTTTTTGCGCTGACCTACTTAGGGGGAAATCAGGATGAGGGGAAGATGGCTATTTGCGGCGATTTTTGCTTGTGTGGTGACTGCTTTTACGCTCGCACCTTTGACACCAAACTCAGCGTTAGCAAGGACTGAACTCCCGATTACAGAAATCCGCTGGTTTAATTATTCCCCTGAAGATAGCTGGCAACCGATACAGTTTATTGTGCCCGATCGCAACACTGCAAAATCTGCCGGCAGCCGCAAGTTGCGGTTGTACGATGTTCATATTGCCAAGATGTTTGAGATTTCTCATTTTCTGTGCGATCGCGATCGCGCTTCTGAAGGTTACAATTGGTCTTATCAAGCGGAAAATGGCAGTATTGAGATGGGACGCTTCAAAATTAGCTGCAATCTCGCCCGTTCCATAGCTCCAGCTTACGGCTTAGGGAAACCAGAAATTACAGTGATTCGCCGCCACTTCAACCTGAAAAACGGCCGCCCTTCTATTGCGGTAGAGAAATATTCGATTCCCACTTTTAAAATTGCTAAAAATAGAGTTGTGCAGTGGAGGGATTTTGTGCAAAAGTTTCCCCCAATCCCCGATAAGTCAGCAAACCAAGCTAACAGTATTTTTCCTGCGAGTAACATTTCTAAGCAAATCAAAGGCAAAACGCGAGTGCCTGTTTTTCTTCCGAGCATACTTCCTTTATCTAACACTCAGCAAATTGATTTTGACGTGCAAGCAGGTTCCCACGGTTACATTGTGGAAATGTATTTAGGCAAAGGATGCCGCGCCGGAGCCTGTTATTTCGGCACCATCGAAGCTAAAAGAAATGAACCGTTTTCGCCTCCTTCGCAATTACCGCAGGATACTTACAGAAGCATTGAATTGGCCGGCGGCATCAGGGGGATTTATTTCAATAATTGCGGTGCTTACTGCACTGCTTTTGTTGAGTGGCAAAGGCTGGGGGTGTTATACCGAGTCACAAGGAAAAACGCACGGCAGCAAGAAGTTGTCCAGATAGCAAATTCTGCACTTCAAGCAGGACAGCGTTAAATTTTGGTTAGAAATGGAAAAGGTACGCGCCAGCGAAGCTATCTTCCCGCAGCGGTTCCTGAAGAGTAGGGAATCGCGCTTTGGTCACCGAAGCTGCTACAAATAAATCCGATCGCCCTTTTCCCCTCGCCACTACATTTCTCTCTCCAAATCTCGCAACCTTTGAGCTAATTCTTGCGAGCTGCTGCTGAGCTAACTCGTCATGCCAACCAGGTTCATCGGGTTCGACCCTAGGTAAATCGTACATGGCCGGCAGCCTTTGCTTCGGAATGTCGATCGCCCCCGCGCCAGCGACGGGCAAGGCTGGATGGGAAACATCATCAAGGCTCACTGCTACTGGCGCTCAAAACCTGGTATTTCTATTTTATCGCCCGAATTGTCCCAACCAGCAATTAAAGTCCCCACCTGCGGTACGCTAGATCAGGTGAATATATTGGCTGATTTCAAGCTATCCTCCGAGCGATCTTATGTCCCCAACCACATCTGCCCCTTCCCGAACCGTTCGCATCGGTTCCCGCAAAAGCCAACTCGCTCTCGTGCAAACGCACTGGGTGCAAGAACAGCTACAGAAACACTTCCCGGAACACACTTTTGAAGTCCACACCATGTCAACCCAAGGGGACATAATTCTTGATGTCGCCCTCGCTAAAATTGGCGATAAAGGACTTTTCACCAAAGAATTAGAAACGGGGATGATTAACAATGAAACGGACTTTGCCGTTCATTCCCTCAAAGATTTGCCTACCAATTTGCCCGAAGGTTTAATTTTAGGATGCGTCACCGAACGGGAAAATCCCGCTGACGCCTTGGTAGTTCACTCCAAGCACAAAGACAAGCAACTCGACACCCTCCCAGAAGGTGCAGTAATCGGCACTTCTTCTCTGCGGCGGCTAGCTCAACTGCGGCACCATTTCCCCCATTTTGAATTTAAAGATATTCGCGGCAATCTCAATACTAGACTCGCTAAATTAGATGAGGGCGGTTACGACGCGATTATTTTAGCAGTTGCCGGATTGGAAAGATTGGGAATGGGCGATCGCATCCACCAAATTATCCCTGCTGAAATCTCCCTTCACGCCGTCGGACAAGGTGCTTTGGGCATCGAATGCCGCGCTGGAGACACCGAAATCATGGCCGTGATTAAAGCTCTCGAACACTCGGAAACTGCCCAAAGATGTTATGCCGAACGCGCATTTCTGCGGGAATTAGAAGGTGGCTGTCAAGTGCCGATCGGCGTCAATACCAAAATAGAAAACGGTCAATTAACCTTAACCGGAATGGTATCGAGTCTCGACGGCAAGCGGTTCGTCAAAGATACTGTTTCCGGCGCCGCCGAGACTGCGGAAATGATCGGAATTGACCTCGCTCACCGACTGCGCCAACAGGGTGCTAGTGCAATTTTGGAGGAAATATTTGTCCAAGTTCAACGTGGTTCCTAAAACCGATCCGCATCTCTTTGTCAATGCTTTTAGACGTGATATATCGCCTTTTGTAAAATAAAAATAACAGGCGGTTTGCTTTGGCAAAACAGGTAGAGTAGCAGTCTGGTTGTAGATTTTTGATGGGATTTTAGGTAGGACTTGCGCGATAGATTTCAAAAATATCTGACTAATTTAGGACGCTCCGCACGGGTGTTAAGCAACCCGGTTTCTGATGTAAGTCTCGCTGTATAGCCCAAGATTTATGGTAAAAACCGGTTTTTTTCGTAAGTCGTATAATTCTTAACCTACCCATCCACAATCTACAATCAAACATCCAAAATTAATCAGCAATTTATTTCAGGTAAAGGCCCAATATGAGCGCTAGAGAAATTCAATTAAAGCTGGAATTGAAAAAGGTTCAGCAACTGTATAGCAAAATGCAGGCCGACCAACAAGCTTTGCAGAAGCAATTGAAAGAGTTCAAAACTCAACCAGGAAATTTGTCGGATGTAGTCGAGCAAGTCTTGCCGTCGGTAGTGTCAATTTACGTCATGGATTGGGATACAGAAGAAGAGATTTCTTCTGGAAGCGGGTTCTTTGTATCGCCGGACATAATTGTCACGAACTATCACGTTGTAGAAGATATTGCCGATCAAGATTACTTCTATGAAGAAGATGAAATCGAACAGGTTTTAGTCGAAACTCACGACGGAAAATTGAGATTGGCCGAGGTGGTGTTTACTGGTAATGCTGAAGAAGATTTAGCATTACTCTTAATTAGCGATTTTACCTTCGACCCGAAAACAGGGGAACAAGTGGATTCTCCCCAAGAATATCCTCCCCTAGAGTTGTCTTTTGATGTGAAAGTGGGAGATAGAGTAATTGCTGTGGGCAATCCTTTGGGGCAGTTTGCTTCAACTGTAACTCAAGGTATTGTGAGTGCAATTCGCGAACCCGAGGAATATGAAGAAGGCGACGACGAAGATGATGTTGCTGAGGTGAAGGTGTTGCAAACTGATGCGGCGATTAATCCGGGCAATTCCGGCGGGCCGCTGATTAATATGGCAGGTCAAGTGGTTGGGGTGAATACGTGGGGATGGGAAGATGCTGATAATATTAATTTGGCGATCGCCTCTGAAGCTTTGGATGATTTTCTAGCGGGATTTGAGGAGACTTTTGAGGACAATTCTCAGAATTAGTCGGGAGTTATCCGGAGAGCATCTCATATTTGTAAAAACACTTCTTGTGGCTCCTTCCTTCTTCTTCTTTCTTCCTGCCTCCTGTCTCCTCTCTCCTGCCTCAAAACTGCAATTTCTAGCTTGGCTGCTTTCATTGAGATGCTCCCGTTGTCCGTAATATGTGATTCGGGCGTTGGCGAGGCCCTCGAAGAGGATCGCTCTTTTTCTCAGAGGGGATGAAAAAGGCGATCGCTATTTCCTTAATTACATACTGATGGCTTTGCGTGCAGTTTTACTAATGCGTAAAGGTGAGCAGACTGCATACAATTTTTGATGTTTACCGTCCCTCAGAAAGTGACAGATAAATTTGATTAGATCGTGAAAATTCTCGCGGGAGGAGAGTACGGGCGATTGCTCTTTTTTTCACCGCACAGCGACGTGGATGGAAAAAGGGCGATCGCATTCTTGAATAAACTGCGATCGCTACAGCAACTCAGATTTATACTTGTTTTTGGACGGCGCGTTAATATTGTGTCGCTCGCCATTTAAACTTAATCTAGACTAACAATTTCAAGGAACACAAAAAAATAATGCGTATTTTATTTGTATCCGCCGAAGCAGCACCTCTCGCCAAAGTCGGCGGTATGGGCGATGTCGTCGGCGCTTTGCCTAAATTTCTGCGGCGCATGGGACACGATGTCCGCATCTTCATGCCCTACTACGGTTTTATCCCTGACAAAATGGACGTTCCCAAAAAACCTGTTTGGGATGGGGCTGCCATGTTCCAAAGCTTCTCGGTGTTTGAAACTGTTTTGCCGGGAACCGATGTACCTTTATACTTAATGCAACATCCATCTTTCTTGCCGCGCCGCGTTTACGGCGGTTTAGATGAAGATTGGAGGTTCACTTTCTTTGCCAATGCTGCGGCTGAATTTGCCTGGAATCACTGGAAGCCCCAAATTATCCACTGTCACGACTGGCATACGGGGATGATACCTGTTTGGATGAGCCACGATCCTGATATCAGCACAGTTTTTACTATTCACAATTTAGCTTATCAAGGGCCGTGGCGCTGGCGTTTGGAGCAGATGACTTGGTGTCCTTGGTATATGCAAGGTCACAATACAATGGCTGCCGCAGTACAGTTTGCCGATCGAGTAAATACAGTTTCCCCGACTTACGCCGAGCAAATCAAAACCCCAGCTTATGGGGAAACTTTGGAAGGTTTGCTGTCTTACATCGGCGGTAAAGTATCGGGCATTTTGAACGGAATTGATACAGAATCTTACAACCCAGCAACTGACAAGTACCTCCATCAACAATTTAGTGTTGATACTATTGAAAAGCGCCCCGCTAATAAAATTGCGCTGCAAGAAGAAGTCGGCTTGGAAGTGAATAAAAATGCTTTTTTGATCGGCATGGTGACGCGGCTGGTAGAACAGAAGGGATTGGATTTGATAATTCAAATGCTCGATCTGTTCATGGCCTATACCGACGCTCAATTTATTGTACTCGGAACGGGCGATCGCTACTACGAAACCCAACTCTGGCAAATGACAGCCCGCTATCCCGGTCGGATGTCCACCCAACTACTTTACAACGAGGCCCTCTCCCGGCGCGTTTACGCAGGCTGCGACAGCTTCCTGATGCCCAGCCGTTTCGAGCCCTGCGGCATCAGCCAAATGCTCGCCCTCCGCTACGGGTGCGTGCCAATGGTTCGCCGCACCGGCGGTTTAGTCGATACCGTTTCTCATAACAACCCGATCGACAATACTGGTACAGGTTACTGTTTCGATCGCTACGAACCCCTCGATTTGTTCACCTGCATGATCAGAACTTGGGAAGGTTTCCGCTACAAAGATAAGTGGAGAGAACTGCAACAGCGCGGCATGAGAGAAGATTTTAGCTGGGATATTTCGGCCCGGAAATACATCAACTTGTACAGCGATATTTTGGGACTGCCACCCGAAGAAACCGCACCGCAACAAGAGCCGGAATTGAGCGTTGGCAAGGGTTAATTTTAGTAAGGTGCGTCAGTCGGTGTTTGATTCAAATGAATCGAAGGGCGATCGGCTGACACAGCTTACAGCTTAGTAAGGTGCATCAGTCGGTGTTTAATTCAATTTAATCGATCGACTGACTACTGACAAATTAATCAACAAATAAATCGAGAGGTAAATGACCGTAAGTTCCGCTAACTCCACCTTCTGAGGAAGATTGGCACGACACCAAAACGCCCCGGTAAGTTCCGGGATAGCCGTCAACATAATACGAACCCTTCAAAGTATTGAACTTAATATAAACCGAACCAGCAAAGGTCGAGACAGCATTGGGATCTAAAATAGCTTGATATCCCAAAGCTTTTAAATAAGCTTCTAAAGCTAAAAATCCCTCATCCGTCGAAGAAGCGCACACTCCCAACATTTGATAATCCGACAAACTTGCTACCAGCAAAATCGCTTGACGGAGTGCCTTTTTTTCCAGGGGCGATGCTACAGATTGCATATCCAGACAAGTGAAATCTTTGAGGATTTGCTGTGCTTCTTCAACAGTTAGAGTAGTCGGGTTGTGAGTAGACATGAATTGCTCTGATATTTCCCAAAATTACGATCGACCATCGGGCACTCGTCAACGAATTTCTGTCATTGCAACCCTCAATCGACGGCGGTAACACTTGCACAAGTCCTGATTATAGCCCATTGTGTACTCTGGCAATCAATTCGGGCGATCGTCTTGGAGGGCTTGGCCAACGCCGGAATCGCACAAAAAAGCTAGTAGTTTTTACCCCCCTTTTCAAGTTTAGATCAGTCCGCGTTTTTTCAGCTTTGCTAGCGCATCTTCTGCTGCATTTTTCTCAGCATCTTTTTTGCTTTTGCCTTTACCTTCTCCATAAAGTTTCTCTGCAACATAAACTTTAGCGAGAAATTCCGGCTTGTGGGGTGTGCCTCCTGCTTGGACTGTCACATATTTGGGGGGAGTCGTGTCACCATTGGCCTGTACCCATTCCTGAAAGCGATTTTTGGAGTCTACAGTCGATCGAGTTTCCACCACATTTTCGGGAACAGAATCAAACATTTGTTGCACAAAGTTGCGAACTTTGTCCATGTCTTGCGTGTCGAGATAGTAAGCGCCAATAAAGGCTTCAAAAGTGCTACTGAGCAAATTTGGATTAGTAATCCCACCTTCTCGATAAGCTCCTTTTCCGAGCCGCATTTTTAAGTCTAAACCGATTTCAGTAGCAAATCTGGCTAATTGTTTTTCATCTACTAATGCAGAACGTCGGCGAGTCAGTTGGTCTTCTCCCATTTCTGGGTGACGCTGATAGAGATATTCGCCGCTGAGAAAAGTCAGCAAAGCATCGCCGAGAAATTCTAAGCGTTCGTTGTCTTCTTCGCGGAATGTGGGGTTTTCGTTGACGTAGGAACGGTGAGTGAGCGCTTGGCGCAGCAGTTTTTCATGGTGGAATTCGGGAAGGGTGATTTCTATCTCTTGTGTTGGATTAGTTAATGGCATAGGAGTTTTGTAAGGGTTATTGTTTCTGGACTTTGGTGTTGTTATGTGGGCATAAAATAGCCGCAAATAGCGGTTTGTTTGGAGAATCTAGTTTATCAAATAAACTGGATTTTTGCTATCGGCGGTTAGGTGAATTTTAACAGATATTTGGCGGTTATACTATTAGTCCGTTAGTCCGTCAGTCCGCCAGGGGTTTTAACCCCTGGCTCATAGCTAAAGTCCTCTTAAGAGGACTGAAGATTGTATTTTTATAACTGTCAGTCAGTCGGTTTTAACCGACTTTAGCTATTAGCCAGGGAATTCATTCCCTGGCGGGCTGTGTTGCTTCAAGCAGATAATTTATCTGCTTCTATTGATAACTTTTTTGGATTTTCAAGTTACGGTTTCAATCCTGCACACAAACTAGACAATTCGTCTACATCATGAAAGTTATCCTCGCCAACAAGGTTAATCAGTTTTTTGCTTGCACTTTTGCGCCGTGCAAAAACGATGACTGTTATACGCAAAGCCTTCAAAAAGGTAATTAAACCTGCAAAGTCCCGATCTCCTAAAACTAGGATAATTAGATCCGGAGAAGGCTTAATTGCAAATCGCTTACTACAGTCAAACACCAATTGTTTATCTAGACTGTTTTTGGCGGAATCGCGGACATCAACGCCAATACAACCAAGCTTTTCTAGCCGATTTTTGTCGTTAACTTGATTTTTGTGCTGCGAGTTATAGTAAATTTTAGGCGGTTCTAAACGTCCTTGTGATTTGGCAAAAGCCAGTAGGAATTCGGCTTGATCTTGGTTTAAGTAGACGTTCTGAGTATCCCAAGACATAGCAACTCGTTGAGACTGGCTTTTTTGTTTGGCTGTGGTTCGATGATTATCCGTCATTTCATTATGTCCTACAAAGAGGTTGACTGGACAGCCTCGACATATCGCGCATCTAGGATTCATGGAACGTTGCCTCTGGATTTGCTCAAAAATGAACATCTCGGCATAGGACAATCTGTTACCACAAAACACTATAATTTTGTAGGGATTTGATTAGCGTCTTAGCTACAGGGTTTACAGAACTGGAACGAGCTTTGTAGCAGCCCGTTGAAGGGAAATGGAACTCAATAATGTTTCGATTTTCTCAAGCTTGTATCAACTTGTTAAAACGACATTAGACGTACTTTCCGCTCAACGGGGTGCTAGAAACTTGCCCCAGTTTTATAAACCGTGTAGCTAAGACGACTCAATCAACATTCCTTCATTTTGAATGCGATATTTAGTTTTAGCTGTGCTTTTAGGCTAGCGTTCTAATTATTGGATGTCAAGTATTAACTCAAGATAATTTTCTTACATCCTGACACATCTCACTACGGTTTTCGCCAATTTGACACCGATCGCCCGTCCCCACATCAAAAACTCTCTCCCCCTCCCCCCGCGAACCCCTCTCCCTGCGGGCCCATCCCGCTGAGCTCCGGCATTTGAACTGTAAATGTAAAAATATGTTGCAAACTTTGTACGGCTGTGTTAAGTTTAGTTACATAAGGTTGAAATTAAACGAGGTTTCTGGTCATGGAAAACAAAGACGCAAAGTTGGGCTTTACTGAGTTCGCTGAAACCTGGAACGGCCGTTTGGCAATGTTGGGCTTCGTTATCGGCTTAGCTACCGAATTCCTCACCGGTCAAGGCATTCTCTCTCAAATCGGTTTGATGTAATCAGCTTAACTGCATACAATAGCTGAAATTCAGGCGATCGACCCCTTCACAAGTGCAAAAGCCCCCCCGCTAATAAGTCCCCTTCACTTCACACGGAAGGGGGCTTTTGCATTTTCTCTCAAACAATCCAACAGATGGCACAATCAAAAATCTTTTCCGTCTCCATATTTATCGCGAGACTAACTCCAGCAAACTAAGCAATTCCTACTGAATCCAACATTCTCAATTTAGGAGTCAAACCAGGAAGCTTTACCAAAGCGTCTCGTTTGTGAACCCCCGCACTGTTATTACCTAAAATCATCTCCGACAGATCCGGCATTTCTTGCCAGCAGTGCGAGCAGAACCAATAAACGCGATTGTGGCGAGCGTGGCGGAGTAATTTAGAGGAGCAACAAGGGCAACTATTCATGATATTTTAAACCTTCTTTCAGATAATGCAGCGATAACCGAATCATTACAAAGATTGACGAGTGCCGGCGCATCTCAACTTCAGACACCAAAATAAAAAATCTCTTTCACTCACAACTTTGAGCGTCTCGCAAGTAGAACTTTTGGAGACCCAACAGCAACACAACAATCAGAAGCTGAACGCTCCAAGGAGCCCAAGAGAAGCCCCAAATAAAACAACCCAGTCCGGCCCAAGCCACAAGAACAAAAATATCTTGAGAGGTTTGCCAGTAAATCCAGACTGCTGCCAGAGAAACTATTAGTAGCAAAATGTAAGCTGAGGGCATAGTCGTCTTCTCCCAAGGTGTCTGCCAACAGTCAGGAGCGATCCCTGACGTTCTGTTTTAACTTAAAACTAAAACCTGAAGAACTTATGAAGACGAGTGGGTTGTCACAAAAAGTAAAATACTCCTGCCAGCTTATATTTGTCCGAGAAATCTACAGGAATATTCAGTTCATGGCTGAGGTCGAATTCGGTTAAATGAAGGCACTACCCATAGGGACTTAGACATTCCTAATTGGTGTCAATTTCACCCCAAGACCGACAAGGTTGAAACTGATACCGGACTGATGTTTTTAGTCTTAAGCTGACAGGACGAAAGGTACGGCGCCTAAGTCGCTACATATATCCTGTCCGATCGACCCGATTCGATCGCTCGGCGCCATACCAAAGAAACCAAGTTTTTTTAACTCTCTTTGCCTGCAAAACTACTGGTTGAAAAGCTGCACAATTCAATGCGCGCGATCGATCTATTCTTGCTCCCAGCCCAAAGCCTCAGCGACCTGAGCCGCCAAAAACATCGGTTCAAAAGGCTTAGCAATCACGCTCACCACCCCCAAATCCGCGAACATCCGCCTGTCCCCAGCCAGAGCCTTAGCTGTCAATAAAATTACCGGAATGTGCTGCGTAGCCTTATTAGCTTGTAACTGTAGAAAAGTAGTAGGCCCGTCTTGGTCGGGCATCATCACGTCCAATAGAATAGCATCAGGCTGTTCGGCAAGAGCCTTAGCAACCCCCTCGCGGCCCGAACTCGCTGTCAGGACTTCCCAGCCCCCCACCAGTTCAAGACTGACTTGAGCTACTTCCCGAATATCTTCCGCATCGTCAATAACCAAGATGCGCTTGGCAGTCAAAATTAACATTTTTTTAGAAATGAGAACTGATCACAGATTAGAGGCGAAATGTGAATATTTTGTAAAGCAAATTATTTTAGCCGATCGGACTTTACAGTAAATTTTCAAAACTGTATAGCAGATGTTGAAGAAAGAAGGAAGAAGGAAGACCGAAGTTGCAATCGAGCGGCAGGATTTCAACTAAGAACATCCTACCTAACCGTCTGGCGCGGTTGCTGTAAAACATCCCACCCAGAAAAAGCCGCTTTTTGACCTCAAATCGCGCTTTTTGCCTGCTGTCCCCAAACTGCAGAAAAGGCTGAGATTGTTTGTCGATGACTCGATCGAACAATCTGCACAAAATCAGTAACTTTGGGTACACCTGGGTAGAAATTAACTTTCAGTTGCAAGCCCCTCCCTCAGAAGTGGCAGACTTAAGAAAAAAGTGCTGCCCTCCCCCAAAACGCTCTCCACCCACATCCGCCCCCCGTGCTGCTGGACGATACTGCGACAAATAGCCAGCCCCAAACCAGTACCTCCCTTCTGGCGAGAATCAGAAGCATCAACCTGTTGAAAGCGTTCAAAGACCATCTCCAGTTTGTCTGGCGGAATACCCCGCCCTTGGTCTTTCACAGCAATCACGATGTACCACGAGCTCGGAACTAGCAAGTGCGGAGGCGCGGTGGCAGGCTCAGGAGACAACAAAGACGGAGACGACACCGACTTGTGCCCTGCTTTTTCTGCCAAATCCAGATTGTGGGTCAACTCCCCGCTCAGCCAAACCGTAGCGCCGGAAGGAGAAAATTTTATTGCATTACTGAGTAAATTTGTCAAGGCTTGAATTAGCCGATCGGGAACAGCTTGCAATTGCGCCCCCACAGGCTTCACCGACAGAGTAACTCCCGCCTGCTGAGCCATTCCCTGCATCTCGTCAGCCGCCTGCAACATCAGCTCAGCCACATTGCAAGTTTGTTTGACGGCAGTGCTGTAACTTGACTCCATCCGCTCTAAATCTAGGATGTCGTTGACCAAGCGCACCAAACGGTCAGTGTTAGTGACAGCAATCTCCAGCATCCGCTTGGCTTTGTGGGGGTAAGCGTCCAGCAGGCCGCTGTTGAGGAGGCCCAGGGCACCGTGAATCGAGGTCATGGGCGTCCGCAGTTCATGGCTGACAACAGAGATGAATTCATCTTTCATGCGCTCGACGGCAAGCCGCTCCGTGATATCTTTAAAAGTCACTACAGCTCCAATAATTTCGCCTTCTTCTCGCATCGGAGCCACAACGTACTCAACCGGAAAACTGCTGCCGTCTCGCCGCCAAAAAATCTCATCGGTGACGCGCCGCGCCTCTCCGTCTTCCAAGGTGGCTAAAATTTGAGAACTTACCCGGTTCGGCAGCAGTTTGCCCGCCTGCTGTGCGGCGCAGTGTGGGACAAGTTCAGACCCTGAATTGATGTCTGTTGCAGGTGAGAGTTGCTTGATCGCCTTTGAGCATTCTTCCTGTGCACGGTGTAAGCTTTCATAAAGTGGTCGATCGATCAATTGCTTCGATTCGCACCCAGCCATTCTCACCGCCGCAGGATTGACAAAAGTTACTTTTCCCTCTTTGTTCAACCCGCAAATTCCTTCTCCTGCGGAGAACAAAATCATTTCTGTTTGGTGGCGGAGTTGTTCAAAGGCTTTTTCGACTCGCTTGCTGTCGCTGATGTCGCGAGAGATTGTCGAAACCCCCGTTACCGCTCCAGTGGCGTCTTTAATCGGAGAAATCGTCAGGGACACATCTATCTGTTGACCGTCTTTCCGCAAGTGCACGGTTTCGTAATGGTCGATGCTGGCTCCGGCCCTAATATTTTCCAATATTTGAGGCATTTCCTTGGGGCGTTCGGGTATGGCTAAAATCTCGATCGACTGCCCCTTGATTTCCGAGGCACAGTAGCCGTAAATCTTCTCTGCTCCTGCGTTCCAGCTCTGAATTGTCCCGGCGAGGGTTTTGCCTACGATGCCGTCGTCGGAAGACTCGACAATCGACGCCAAGCGCACGAGTTCGTCTCTAGTTTGCTTGTGTTCGGTAATGTCCCGACCCAAAATTACTATACTTTTGCGTCTACCGTCGGGGTGAAATACCGGTACTTTAATCACATCGTAGATTTTCACAGTACCGTTTGAGCGGAGAATCACTTCTTCTCCCCTAGAAAGGGTACCTTTTTCCCACGCTTCTCGATCGCTGACCTCGCACGCCTGTAGCGCCTCGCGGTAAAAAATGCTGAGTTCTGCTAGCTGAGAATCTTTGAGGCCGCGGTAGTCTATCTTTTCTAGCTCGAACACTTCCAATAGGGCTTGATTTGCCTCCTGCCACCTGCCCTCGCCATCTTTGAAGCAGACAATATCTGGCATGGCATTGATCAGCGAGTCGAGATAGGAATTTTCTCGCAGTGCAGTTTCTACCTCGGCCCGCTTGGCGATTTCCCGTTGCAGGTTTTCGTTTGTCGCTTGCAGCGAGTCCTTTAACAAACTTTGTGTAAAAGTCTGTTCTTTAATTACTTCCTGAAGTCTGTGGAGTTCTAGCGACAGCCGCCTGCGGGCCAACAAATTCTCTACCCGCAAGTGCAGTTGGGTGGGTTCTACGGGACTTACTATCAAATCGTCTATTCTGCGATCGAGTTGTTTTGCCTGCTGCGAAAATGGTTGCTCAAAAAGAGCAGGCGTTTGGGATTTACTAACAAGCAAGAACGGTAAAAAGATCGGCTCGGCGGCAGCTTTCAATGATTCTACCAGCGGCCCAATGCGATCGAAATTTGCCTCGTCGAGAATGCACAAGTCAAAAGCGATTTGGGGAAAGGGAAATTCGGAGTTTGGATCTAAACCGCGATCGAGTGCGATCACCTCATGCTCGGTGTTGAGGTGGGCGATCGGCAAATTAAGTTGTTGGTGGCGATCGACCAAGAGTAAAATGCGGCTCATTAGTGTGTTAATTTCCCCATGACTAATGATATGATGTACGGTAAATTAACCATTATACGGTTTGTAGTGAGGACTTCAGCCCTCTTGTTTATGAGGACTGAAGTCCTCACTACAAACAAATTTTATAGCCCTATATCGACCGGACGGTATCGAAAGTATCAAGGCATTAGGCAGCCAGAGTAGAAGCCCCTATGCAATAAAAGTTGATAATTATTTAATTGTTTGTTCGTTCAAACAATGACTGATGACTGTTGACTAATTTAGTTAGGGGGGCGGGTTTATATGTATTTGGGTTTGCTGTTCTATTTTGTTTGTTAAACCCGCCCCTACAGACTAATGACTAAAGACTGATGACTAATGACTTTTTACGGCATTCCGATCTCAATTAAAGCATCTTCCGGCATACAGCTAGAGTAACAATCCCCTTCCGATAAAACCGCAATCAGCCTCACCTGCCAGTCTGGCATAATCTGCAAATCAGCCCAGGGCACTGCTACCTCCAAACATTTATCGACTCCCACTTGAGCCCGGCTGATGCGAGGCTGCCACTCATCGCCCTCTCCTGCTTCCTGAAACCAAATTGATTTCGTCAGCAAATTAATCTCTAACTGATGGTGGTATCGATAGTTTAGCGGTGCTTGGTCAGGCAAACCCGACAGCGGAATCAGACTGTTGTGCATCGTGCGATCGGGATAAAACCAGAACAAATTTAACTGCTGCGGGCAATCAATTCCCGGCCGCACCCCTACCTTGAAGTCGGCACGAATGTAAAAATTCAAGTGGTCAACCCCGTACCAAAGGCGCTGAATTGCCGAACTCCGGTGCATCGTACCCCTTGCTCCCCCAACTTCAATCCGGCCGGCTTTGTCCCAATCCTGTTCGTTGCCGATACCGTCAATCACCGGGTGAATAAAGCTCAGCGGCAGGTGGTCGCCTTGAACCTCGTGCACCTCTACTTGCCGTCGCACTTCTGGGGGTACGGGCTCGCCGAGAGCTTCGTAAATTCCCGCTACGTGTTCCCGAAATAGCTGGTCGAACATGGCATCTTGGTTCGACGTGTGGCCTTCGCCAAACCACCAGAACCAGTCGGAACCTTCGGCAGCGTAAAGCGCTTCCCAAGCTTCTGGGTTGCTTTCTTCTGTAGCCTCTGGATGGTTGGCCAGCATTTGTCTCGCGGGCCCTAACAAGTCCCAAGCGCGATTTTTCGCCGGATCGCCGATCCAAGTGGTCAGAGAACCGTCTACCCAGGAACCGGTGTGAAGTTGGGCTGCGGGAATTGTTTCGGTTGCTGGGAATTTGTCGAGAAATTCCGAGACTGTGACTAATTTTATATCTGGATTATCGCTGAGAGTTTGATAGAGGGATTCTAAGAAAGGTTTGCCGTCTTGGGGATAGAATTCCCAGCAATTTTCGCCGTCTAGGGCGATCGTAACTAACCAGGGATTTTCTAAAGCGGTTTGACCGTCGGGTTGTCGGTGTTTGAGAGTTCGGCCGATCGCTTCTAAGTGTCCCACTAAATCTGATGCTGCTTTTTCCGGTTCCATCGAACCGTAGGTAAACCCGATCAAGTCGGACAATCTGTGGTCTCTAAATACTATAGCTAAATCACCGTCAGGAGTTTCTAAACGGTAAGGGCGATATAAGAATTCTGGTTCGTAGACATTCCCTGTCGCGTCGCGGTTGAAAAAGTGTTTAATTGTCCACCCCAATACTGCTTCGTCCGAGACTATCCATTTAAAGCCTTGTTTGGCAATGTAGGGCAAAATTTCCGGGCTGACTGCTTGTTCCGACGGCCACAAACCGCGCGGTTGGCAATCAAACCGATCTTCATACATTTCCCAGGCTTTTCTCAGGTGTCGGGGAATATCTTCTTCCCACTGAAACCTGTGTTGTGGCAGGGTCATGTTTGGAATGGCTATGCGGCCGCCGTTGGTGTCGGCAAGCAGCGGTAAAATCGGGTGTGTGTAGGGGGTTGTGGAGACTTCCAACTGTCCCTCAGCTTGCATTTTACGGTGCTGGGGAATGATGCGAGCGAGGATTTCTTTTTGTTTTGAGTAGATGTTTTTTCTGTCTACCAAACTAAAATTTTGTCCTTGTTTCAGCCACCCTGCAATCTCGGGGTCGTCCCAAAACAGCGGGTCAATCCAAGCTAAATTGTGCCAGGCCAACAAGTCGCTAAAATCCTGCAATTTCCAGTTTTCCAAACACCACTGAATGCCTTTTTCCTGCCGCTGAATGTAGAGTTGAGCGTAGCGGGGGTGTGGGTGAATCAGGGTGTGGTAATTGGCGTCAAAGAAGTGTTCTAAAATGAACTCTTGTTCTTCGATATTTAAAGTTTCTGCTGGCTTTAATGTCACCGCCAAGTAAGGGTCTAATGCTCGGTCTGCGATGCAGTCTTCTATCTGCAAAATCAAGGAGGGAACCAAGTTTACGGTTTGATGCAGTTTAGGATATTTTGCCAGCATTAGCACTAAATCCAAGTAGTCTTTGACTCCGTGCAAGCGCACCCAAGGCAGTCGGTACTGGGCTGCTCCTGCGCTACCTGATACTCGGGATTTGTAGAGCGGTTGGTGTTGGTGCCAAATGAAGGCTACATAAAGGGGGTGAGACATTGAATTTGGTAATTGGTAATTGGTAATTGGTAATTGGTAATTGGTAATTAAATTTGGTAATTGGTAATTGGCAATTAAATGTTGGTAATTGGTAACAGTCAACAGTCAACTGTCAACTGTCAACTGTCAACCGTCAACTGGTAATTGGTAACAGTCAACAGTCAACTGTCAAACGTCAACAGTCAACTGCCAACTGCCAATTGCCCACTGACTAATTACATTACCTGTTCGACTTCGGCAATTTCTGGGATAGCCTCGCGCAGGCGACGTTCAATCCCCATTCTCAGAGTCATTGTGGAACTCGGGCAAGAGCCACAAGCTCCTTGCAGTCTCAGGTGTACCACTGGGCCGTCAATTTCTACGAGTTCGACGTTGCCACCGTCGGATATCAGGTAGGGGCGCATTTCATCGAGAACTGTTTCGACGTTATCTCTGGTTAGTGCTAGTGTCATATTTCGCCTCTGTGATGATTTCTTGCAGTTGATGAAAGTTCGATTTGACTCAAGGACAGCATTCTCAACCCGTGGGGATTTAAGAAACCGGGTTTTTTGATAAAATACTTAGGCACTCAGGTGAGCCCGCGGCAGGAAACCCGGTTTCTGTCACGCTGATGCTCGATCTGAGTTCGCTCTCTCGTTCGATCGTAGCCTTACTTGCTGCCAAATCAAGTTGATTCTGATACCTTATCCAAAAAAACCCGTTTTATTTAAGAAATTGGGTTTTCGATCGCGCTACACTACTGCTGGTTCTAGCAGTTTGACGTTGGAGTAGTTGAACTCGGTTGTTGTCTGTTGACCTTTTTCTTTGGCTCGAACCACTTGCTTGGTCATGACATAATAGTCGCCTATCTTGTCAAAGGTATCTTCAAATTCGAGTTCTTTGATGATTTCGTCGGTTTGGGGGTTGCGGAAAACGGCATCGTAGTGGGTTGCCAAAGAACCTTCGGGTGTCTCTAAGCTTTTGTGCGTGTCAATTACGAAAGCCATGCGGCCCATCACCCGGCTGACTTGACAAATTGAGAGACCTCGGATTTTATAATTCGAGCCCATTGAGTCGCCTTGCACCAAGATGTCCACAGCGTCGGTGCTGTCCTTCTCGCCCAGGGTAAAGCTATTTTTGCCGTGAGATTTTTCAAATGTCGAGCGTTTGCGGTGGGTGACAATATCGCGCATTTGGGTGTAGACGCTTTGCTGCACTTCCTCATCTTCAATGCCGCTGACTTCCACGCTCATGTCGGGTTTGATGGAAACATGACCCGTATATACTTCGTCGCCCTGTTTGAGTTCAATATCCGCACTGTAACCGGGAAAATTGGCATCCCAGGTATAGCGGTGTTCGTAAGCAGCGCGAAACAAATCGCGAGCGTTGGCTTGCTCTGTCATAAATCCCTCTTTCTCTTGACACCCATCTAGTTTAGCTTAACCGCGAGAAGCCCCACATTCACTGGGTAGGGGAGTTACCCGCACTCCTGGCGAGCACTTGTTGGGGGTGCTGCTGGGCTGGCAATTAGGACGCAACAAGAATTTACTTTCTCTATCGGTTGCTATGATTTGAAAATAAAGTCACAAAATGCCTGGTTATTGAGAGCGCGATGGGTCGCAAGCCAGACACCAGTCTTAGTTATGGGTTATGTTGAAAAAACTTGTGTCCGCTTTTTAGGGGTTGCACCCGCAGGCAACTATTAGATTCCCCCCTTAATAAAATGCTAGAAACTGTCTACAAACACTTAGAAACATTGCAGGAACAAGCTAGGGAATTGCCACACCCGCAACAGGCAATTTTCACAAAAATTTTGGAAGATTTATCAAATTCTTTACAGGAAGTGGCAGGCAGCCGCTTGTTTGAAAGCGCCACAAATAACGCGGCAAAGCTGGTTGAAATTGAAAAAAATAATCGCCTATTGGAACGCACTGTAGCCCAGCAAGTAGGGCAAATCAGACAGCTACGGGAGCAGTTGGAAAAACAAATCAGCCAGCATCGCAGGGACACTCAAGCATTAACTAAAAGTGAAGCCAAACTGCAAACTATGCTGCGTAATTCTCCCGATCTAATTAGCATTGTTGGCTCGGACGGGCGAGTTCGATACCACAGCGGAGCCCTACAGCGGCTTTTGGGTTACAACCCAGAAGAAAGAATTGGCAAATTTCACGGCGAGTTAATCCATCCCGACGATTTGCTGGCTTGGCAGACGTATTTTGGTAAGTTGTTAGAATCTCCAGGAATTGGGGGGGCAATCGAATATCGGAAACGCCACGCTGACGGTTCTTGGATCTACATGGAGTCGATAGGTAACAGTTTGCTTTACGATTCTAGCGTGCAGGGAATTATAATTAATTCGCGGGAAATAGGGGAACGAAAGCAAGCGGAAATTGCCGTCCGAGAGTCGGAACTCCACTACAGAGTTATGTCGCAAATTACTTCGGATTTTGCCTATTCTTTTAAGGGACTGCCCGACGGCAAGTTCGCCTGCGAGTGGGCGACAGAAGCTTTTGAGCGCTGCACCGGGATCGTTCCTGAAGAATTAGAATCGTTTGGTTGGTGGAACTCGGAACTCGTTCATCCCGACGACAGGGAAATGTTAATTAAACAGTTAGAAGGCTGTAATTTCAGCCGCACTGGAGCTAATGAGTATCGCATTATTAATCAAAAAGGCGAGGTGCGCTGGGTGCGGGACTACTGGCAAGTGGTGTGGGACAAAACTGCTGAGCGGGTTGTCCGTTTGTGGGGCGCTTGTCAGGAAATTACCGATCGCAAGCAAGTAGAATTGAAACTGCAACTCGTTAACCAAGTTTTGCAAGCCCAGATAGCATCGGCGCCGCTGGCGATTAACTGTACCAGCAATGACGGCAATACCGTTGTTTGGAACCGCGCCGCCGAACAACTTTTTGGCTGGACTGCGGCTGAGGTTTTAGGGAAACCTTTACCGAATATTCCTGAAGGCCAAAAGCAAGATTTTTACGCGCTGCTAAAGTCTGCGTCTAATGGCCAACCGCAAAACGGTTTGGAAATATCTTTGTTGAAAAAAGACGGTAGTTCGATCGATGTTTGGCTTTGGGCCGCACGCGTGCGAGATCCGGGCGGCCAGACTGTCGGCAGTATCAACATCTTTTCCGATCTTTCAGAACGCAAGCGCATAGAGGAAGAGCGCCAAAAACTAGCAGCGATGAAAGATATGGAGGAACCTTTTTGGGCGCGCTATGTCAGCCCTCCAAAAACTCCGAAAAAAAAGGGCAGTGGGTAATTCTATCAAGCACAAGTTAAAATCATTAAAAGTGCGAAAGTGCAATCTTATGCTTGCAATATCCTTTCCGGTCAAATAACGTATTTGAGGGAAGTCGTTCCAGCAGACATAACATGATAAATACACCGGGCTAGTACGTGTAGTAGTTGCTATTCTGTACTGTGTAAAACTATAATTCCCTAAAAATAATTGATGAACCAGCTACCGAATTTAGTGAGGGAATCTATCGATAAAGTGTCAGCTTTTTCCAGTGTAAAACTTGTTGGCGCGGTAAATATTAGACTTGTTAAATACGCCACTAGAAGGTTTACTGATGCCCAGGTTTTTCCTGACTCCTGAAAGTGGCTAACTCTGCGTGAGTTTGGCAAGCTTCACTTAACTCAATGTAATCTAAGATATTGGAAATTACCTTAGAAAGGTGGATAGCCGAACGGTGAGCTTCTTGGATAAAATCTCTCTCCTCTATCGGATCGTCAGCTTGATCGTCTATGGTTAGTTGTAGATAACCGATGATGTGATTTAGGGGAGTGCGGAGCTCGTGGGACGCCTTCAACAAAAATTGCTTTTTGAGCTGGGATAGTCCTTGTACTCGCTTGCTGCGCTCCTGGTAGAGGGTGGCGAGGGCGATCGCACTTCCTACTTGCTCGGCAAGTTCTTGTGCGAATTCGATCTGCGATTGAGTCCAAGGTCGATCGGTCTTACCCTTGCGCGACGATCGGCCCTTGGACTGATGCAAGCTAATTATGCCGTTAGCTTGCTGTTGATAAGCGGTAGCCACCACTAGCAGCGACTGCGGCCCACAAGGGTCATTGGCTGCAAAGGACTCTACTACCACCGGTTCGAGGGTGGCTAGAGCTTGAATGAAATGAGGTGCTGCTGTGAGGGAGATTTCCATTCCCAGCATGGGTAAAAATGGTTCTTGGCAGTATTCAGCAGCTACTTTGACTTGCAGGCTAGAACTTTCATAGGGACAAATGATGCAGCGGCTGACGCCTAGTGTTTCTCCCAGACTGTTAACTGTTTGCTGCCAGATGCTATCGAGATCCAAGGTTCGACGAATCTTTCTGCCAATTTGGAGTAAAAGTTTTTGCGATTGAGCTGATATTTGCTGATTCATAGCAACCCTTTTTCTAATAGACTGGCAAAAGTTTACCATTCCGCCAACAGAGCAGGAATTACTGAATTTGCCAGTCTGCCGCTGGCCGACTTAGGGATTACGTAATTCTACTTAAATTTTCCCACACGCCGTCAAACATTACTAAGTAGTTTCGGTGTCTTTACAAGATCTTTATGATTTTCCCAGAGAACTGAGAGCGTCCAGTATGCTTAATAATCGTTTACAGTAGGGGGTTGAGAAGCTGAATTAGTCGTATAAGCTGGCATTAAGTTTTTGTAAAGCTGGCGGTGTGCGCGGCTTTACTCGGATCTGTGAGATCCCGGCCACAAATAAAGATGAGCTTTGTTATCCGTAGCCCGGATTCCATTGATGCGAATTCTGGGTGGGGTCGGAAGTGGCAGGGGGGATCGATCTCAGTTGCAAGCTCCCAAGGAGGGAGATTGGCGATGGAGAAAAGTTAAAATTGATACAGGGACGATCGAACTGTGTTGTAAGATAATTATCAATTATCGATGACCTTTATTCACGAAACGGAACTCACGGATACACGAATATAGCGATTTTTATAAGTAACGTACAGTTTGGTAATTGGTAATTGGTAATTGGTAAGAAAGCTGGCGAGTACCTCACGAAAGTTTAGAACCGCTATAGCTGTTTTTTTCCTGATTCCTGATTCCCTCTTGCTTCTTGCTTCTTGCTGATTCCTTCAACGTCCAGATAATCGATTACCGATGATTGACGGCCGATGATTAATTTTTAAATAGTGGTTCTTGATAAAGCGGCACCGTAAAAGTAACAGTCGCTCCCAGTCCTTCCCCCATACTGTAAAAATTTACTGTACCCCCCATTGCTTCTACCAGTTTTTGAGAAATAGCCAATCCCAAACCAGTGCCGCCGTATTGCCTGGTACGAGCGCCGTCTACCTGAAAAAACGACTCAAATAATTTATCCTGCTTGTCGAGAGAAACGCCAATGCCAGTATCAGCAACTCTGATTTTCACCATTCCGGGGAATTGCTGGTTGTGAACAGTCACCTTTTTCTTAATAACCTCGGCACTGATGCGAATTCCCCCTTCCCCGGTAAATTTAATAGCATTTCCCGTGAGGTTCAAGATTACCTGAAGCAGGCGTTGGTAGTTGCCGTACACAATAATGTCGTCCTCCACAGGGGGTTTTTGGATTTGAAATTGCAATCCTTTTTGCTGCACCTGAACCCGCGTAAAATTCTCAACTTGCTGCAAGAGTTCGCCGAGTTTGACGGGAGCGAGGTCTAACTCCATTTTGCCAGCTTCGATTTTAGCGATATCCAAAATATCGTTAATCACATTGAACAAATGTACTGCCGATCGGTAAGCTTCTTCGATAAATTGGTGCGCTTCTTCGGGGTCATCTGCCATGCCGTCCACAAGCAGTTTTAGGAAGCCGAGGATGCCGTTGAGGGGGGTGCGGAGTTCATGAGAAGTATTAGCAAGAAATTGACTTTTAAGTTGGGAAAGGGCGACGGCTTCGGCGCGGGCCTGTTCTAATTCTTGGTAAAGTGTAGCGTGGGCGATCGCACTGCCGACTTGAGCGACTAACTCGCGGGCGAATTCGAGTTCGACATGACTCCATTTCGGGGAACTGCCGCAGCGGTGCAAACATATCAGTGCATTGGGTTGGTCTTCATAGGAGGTAGCTGCTACGAGTACGGAATGGCGGTGGAAGGGATCGGTGGCGGGGGAAGCGTAATCGACTGCTACTGGTTTTAAGGTGGCTAAAGTTTGAATCCACCCTGGCTGTTCGGCTGCGCGCAGTTCTAATCCCAGCATAGAAGAGTAAGCTTCTTGGCGGTACTCAGCTACTACTTTAAAAGTTTTCGATTGAAGATTTTCGATTTGAGCTGGGGAAAGCGGGGGCGAGGGGTCGCTAGCTATTGAGTGTTGTAATTCGGCTGCTGCGGTCGATTTTTGCTGATTTTCCGAGGCAAGGAAGGGGGAGGTTTCGAGATTTTCGCTGTCTTTTTTGTAGGAACAGATGATGCAGCGACTCGCGTTCAAAACTTGACCCAAGCTGTTAACAGTTTGCTGCCAAATTGTGTCTAAATCGAGGGTTTTGTGCAGGTTTTGTGCGATTTGGGAGATGACTTTACGGTCGATTTCCGAGTAGGCAGGGAGCGATCGACGACCGGGGATACGGCTCGCTGGAAGCGACATTAGTTGGCGGGCGTCCCAAGGGGACGGCAAAGCTCGATAGAGCATGAATTCTGGGGAGTCGGGCCGTCTGTCTGTGGGTTTGTCAGACAGCAGCCTTCCCATAACTAAGACTTTTGCAGCTTTGCCGTTTGAGTCGATCACCGGAGTGAGTGTCATATCGAAGAGAAAATATTGTCCGGCGTGGCAAAATGGATAGCTGAACCTTTGCGGTACGAGGGTTTCGAGTACCCGCCGCAGGATATCGAGATAAGGCGCAGGGACGAGGGGTTGCAGGGTTTCGCTGAGAGGGCGATCGACAATTTGTTCTGCTGTAAGGTTGTACTGCTCGGCTTTTTGCCAGTAAAAAGATAGATATCGACCAGAGGCGTCTTGGGTAAATACTAATTCTGCCCCTAACTCTTGAAAAAAAACTGTAGAGGCGAGGCTCGATCGCCGGAAATCTGTGTTAGAGTCCATCAGAGTAGGGGATGAAAGTAGTTCGGATTTTGGAGTATTGAGTTTTTAATAAAGAACTCAATACTACCCATTTTTTGGGGCTTCTACTGTTAATTTGTGAGTTATTAATTAAAAAGTTGTTGGCTTTTTAATTAAAACATTAATAGCTCAAAACTCACAATTTGCAAAAGTTTTAGACTTCTACTGTTGACTTTTGAGTGATTAATGAACTCATCAAATATTAATTCTTTAATTTTGAACTCAACTCACAACTCAAAACTATTCGTTCTCAGTCGTTTTGGGTAATTTAAAGATAAAAATTAAGATTGAGAAATTAGGAATCTGCACCGATTAACTATCTAGTGTGAAAATTACGCCAAAATATGAGGCTGCGAACAACTCTAATCAGGGAATGGCTCACGCATTTTTTCCCTCACCTAGAATAGTTCCGAGGTTGTGATTTAGCCGAGTTCACTCGCCCACCACCTGTAGCTTTAGCCACGAAATCTGCAGGAGATCGCCCGCGCGATCTAAATTTTACAGCCTGCAGATTTGCGCGCGCCGTCTGGGGCGAGAGCACCTCAGTCGTTCCACTCACCGCGGGGCGGGACTGGCGGGTTGCGACGCAAACCCAGAGCCAGTTCGTCTTCGCGGCGCTCGCCTCTGAGCCACTGCTTGATTGCTGTTTCAATGACTTTGCTGGGGTCATTCGTCAAGTGCTTAATTTGGTCTAGCAGTTCAGAATCGATATGGATGGACAGTTCGACTTTTTCTGACGAACTGTGGGAAGGTATTCTTGATTCGCTCATAGTTTAAAAATCCTAGTTTTAATTCTTAAGTTTCAATTCTTTTGATGACAACCGACTGGACTAGATATTGGAAGTCCCTGATTTGCACCCAACCTTTCCTCAACCGCTTAACCGCTTTCTGTACAATGAGAGAGAGAAAAGTTTTTTCCTTTTGGGTGTCCGGGCTCGTTTGGACACTTGAAAGGCTAATAACTGATACTCTTGAGGTTTGCCTCAGTTGTGGTTTCATCTCAATCCCCAGTAAGAGGTTGAAGTAAGCACTCTACTCTTGCTTGTGTGATCATACAACAAAAAGTATCCTTTGCCGATTAGCTCTTCGATAAAAAACATGACTAACGTCCCTGTATCTCGCATTCGTAATTTTTCGATTATTGCTCACATCGACCACGGAAAATCGACCTTGGCCGATCGCCTGTTGCAGGCGACTGGGACTGTGCAGGCACGGGAGATGAAGGAGCAGTTTTTAGACAATATGGATCTCGAACGCGAACGCGGCATTACGATCAAGCTGCAAGCGGCTCGGATGAATTACACTGCCAAGGACGGTCAGGAGTACGTGCTGAATCTGATCGACACTCCTGGACACGTGGACTTTTCTTACGAGGTGTCGCGATCGCTCGCTGCTTGCGAAGGGGCGCTGCTGGTGGTAGACGCATCTCAAGGCGTGGAAGCACAAACCCTGGCAAATGTCTACCTTGCCTTGGGAAACAATTTGGAAATTATTCCAGTTTTAAATAAAATTGACCTGCCGGGGGCAGAACCGGAACGGGTAAAAGGGGAAATTGAAGAAATTATCGGTCTGGACTGTAGCGGGGCGATTGAGGCTTCGGCTAAGGAAGGAATTGGTATAGATGAGATTTTGGAGTCGATCGTCGAATTGGTGCCACCGCCGCAGGATACTGTTGACAAACCGCTCAGGGCGCTAATTTTTGACAGTTATTACGACCCTTATCGCGGGGTAATTGTGTATTTCCGGGTGATGGACGGAAGTGTCAAAAAGGGCGATCGAGTTTTGTTGATGGTTTCGGGTAAGGAATATGTCATCGATGAATTGGGCATCCTTTCACCGACTCAAGTTCAAGTAGACGAACTGCACGCCGGGGAAGTTGGTTATCTGGGCGCGGCAATTAAAGCCGTAGCTGATGCTCGCGTCGGCGATACGATTACTTTGGTCAAAAAGCCGGCACCGGAGCCTTGGCCGGGTTATACAGAAGCAAAACCGATGGTTTTTTGCGGCTTGTTCCCGATCGATGCTGACCAATTTCCCGATTTGCGGGAAGCTTTAGAAAAACTCGAACTCAACGATGCGGCGCTTTCTTACGAACCGGAAACTTCGAGTGCGATGGGATTTGGTTTCCGCTGCGGTTTCTTGGGTTTGCTGCACATGGAAATTGTGCAAGAAAGACTGGAGAGAGAATACAATTTGGATTTGATTGTTACGGCTCCTTCTGTGGTTTATCAAATCACAACAATTAAAGGGGAAGTGTTAACAATTGACAATCCCAGCCACTTGCCAGATCCTCAGTATCGCGAGAAAATTGAGGAACCTTATGTGCGGGTAGAAATGCTGTCGCCGGAAACTTATGTGGGCGCGCTGATGGAACTGTCTCAAAGTCGGCGGGGCATTTTTATGGATATGAAATATCTGAGTCAAGGCCGAACTACGCTGGTTTACGAGTTGCCTTTGGCGGAGGTGGTGACGGACTTTTTCGACCAGATGAAATCGCGATCGCGCGGTTATGCGAGCATGGAGTATCACCTCATCGGTTATCGCGAAAATCCGTTGGTGAAAATGGACATTTTAATTAATGGCGATCCGGTTGACGCTTTGGCGATGATCGTACACCGGGATAAGGCTTACAATGTGGGCCGCGGGTTGACGGAAAAACTCAAGGAGTTGATTCCTCGTCATCAATTTAAGGTGCCGATTCAAGCAACAATTGGCGCGAAGGTGATTGCTTCCGAGCACATTCCGGCTTTGCGGAAGGATGTGTTGGCGAAGTGTTACGGCGGTGATATTTCGCGGAAGAAAAAGTTGCTGCAAAAGCAGGCGAAGGGTAAGAAGCGGATGAAGTCTGTGGGTACTGTGGATGTGCCGCAGGAGGCTTTTATGGCTGTGCTGAAGCTCGATCGGGATTCGTAATCTGTGTGGCATTTTGTCAGGAACAGGCAAGATGCCTGTTCCACAAAGAGTGAGTTTTATTGTGGGACGGGCAAGATGCCCGTCCCTAAAAGGCTTAAATTAAAATGGTGTAAAATGTCGGGTATAATTATCGAAATGTTATATAATCATGTTAAATCTAAAGCTTCCCGAACAAAGGCGAAAACTTTACATTGAAATTGCACTGCGTAGATGTCGTCCCGGTAGCGGCAGCAGTCGAGAGTTTCTGAATTTCTTTCCTGATGCTGTGGAAGATTTTTCAGGGGGCGACAACGAGGCTAGAGCGGTTGCTCTATACACTTGTTGCTGTTCGACCGAATTAGAAGCTCCATGTTTATCTAACAGCGTCCAGAATATGGGACATGCTCTTTTTTGAACGATCGCACTTACCATCAACACATTATACTCTTTCCATTGGGTTCTATCCAATGCAATGACTAATTAGACTCCCCGCTGTGATCTGACGGGCTATTACCTCTTTGACAATTGGAAACCACAGCACAAGTATGCTGAGCGCTTTAATCTTTAGAAATCGTTGTATGTGGCGGCGGCGACTACTTTGTAAGATCGGTAATTGCAGGGTGGTCGCTAATCGTTCTATTCTGACTTCTTTTTAAGTCTGTAACAACCATACCAACATTTTAAGAGTAAGTAATTGTGTTGGGGTTAGGTATTTTTCCAGTAGGGAGTGATAGAATGAGGGTAACATTTTATTGATTGGGGTCTTGTGATATTAGCGAGACCCTTCTTTTTTATCACAACTGGGTACTTTTTCAATCTTGAGATTATTTTGTCAATAAGCCGAAATTTTTTTGCTCTCTGCGATCGCGCGAAAACTTAGGCCTGTAAGGGTTCAGGGGCGCTGGTCGCCCCCTGAAGGAAGATTTAGAAAGTTTAATTGTTTTGGGAAAGTTAGAAATGGGTGAGTAAATGCTTTGTTGCAACTCGCGCCGAATTTCATCTACAACTTTGCGATCGCTCAAATCGCGATGCCACCAGTGGCTACAGCCATCTTGACAATATTTGCAGTACCTGCGCGCATCGGCAATTGCCAATAAACTCATTAACAGGAAAAAGGTTTTGATAGATTCTGAGGGCGGCAGTTTCAAAAGCTTTGCCATTTGTTCTTTTAATCGCCCTCTACTCAGCAACACACAAGGGGTGTAAGTTGGGCGAAGTTTTGATTTAGCAATTGCTAGGGAAACATCTTCTTCTCGCGCCCCTGCTTGGAGGGTCATGTAGGATAGCCGCTGTAATATTTCCTGCTGGTATTCGGTTGGGAAGCTTAAAAACCAGTTTTTTGCATCTTCGTGGCTAATTAATTCTTGTTGAATTTGATTGATTCTAATTTCATCGGCTAGATTCATTTGCCTCTCCTAAGTCTGGCTCAAATATAACGTGAGGTTCTCCTGAGATGAGGGGGCCAGTAAAAATATCGATTCCCGTTTCTCGACCTGAACTATTAATTTCGCCGCCACTTGTACCGCGAGGGACGGAACTGCGAGCGGAATGCCGCTGGCGAGAGTTACCTAACATTATATAGTCCCAGTCAGAAGTTGGCGTACTTGTCCCGTTTGCTCGACTGCCCACAACTATGATGGTTTGTTTTGTGCGATCGGCTGCATTCTGAATTCTCCTGGCATCTTCTGGAGATATGCCTGCTTCTTGCCATGTTTTTACACCTCTCATTTAAGAAATATTAGCATTGCAGTAGGCGAGTTTTTTCGCACTTCTCGATTTAAAATTTAAGCACGATAAATCAAGTTTTAGTTTCAGTCATCTGTTAATTTGAGCTTGCCGGATGCTTTTGCTTTGTCGATCGCCTCTTGAATCAGAAGGTAGACAAAGTTGGAGATCGATCGCTTTTCGAGATCGCACAACTTTTCGAGATCCTTTTTAGCCTGTGTTGGCAAAACCACTGAAATCCGCTCGCTGTCGCTCATGCCTTGCAATCTGTTGGAAGTTTCCCTTATTGTGCCACCTCGCCCGTCCAGGTCGTGCATCCACAGTCAGCTTTATGCTTACTTATGCACACTAATGCTTACTTTATGTTATTTTTATGGGTAATGTCAGAAGCCAGCGCATCCACCGACCAAGTTTCTGCGCTGGCTCTGGCTCCGTTTAGCAATGGAGACTCCTCTATTATGAAATACGAAGGATATTTGAAGCCGTGGGCAGTTGCCCGCTTGCTTCCCACTTTGCAATGGGCGATCGTCGGTCGCTATCGCAGCCGATCGGATGCGGAGGGACATCTTCAGTTGTTTCGGCAACGAGTACCTAACCTCCGATTTGAAGTGGTGTTTGATTTACCCTCTCGCCGAGGATAACTTTTTTGAGGGAGGGTTTTTGATAAGTTAACTGTCAAATTATCGACGGCGATCGCACTTTTGGAGATTAAGGGCGATCGCTTTTCAATTTAAGGGGATAGGTGAAGGGGCAACCCACACTCATAAAGGTGAATCAAAACACCCATTCATGGTCTGGCTCATTAAGTGCAGCTTTTACTGATGCTAAGTTTGCAAGGTCTTTGAAAGGACTCGACTTAGCTATTTCTGTAATTGAATGTAAAGCTAATGCTAACTGTTCATTATTGCCACTAGCTATTGCCGAATCCACTACGCTAAAAAGATCGCGAAAATTTTCTGCACGCTCATCAAATGAGCGATCGAGGTACTCCATCATCCAATCGCTGTGGGCTTTAATCTGAGCGATGGTTGTTTTCTCCCATGCATCAATTTCACGCCGTTTAGTCTGCTCCTGCTCTGCCACCATCTTGTACTCAGTGTACGCTGAGACAAGTTCCTCTAAGCATTCAGCAGGACTGGTGATTTTTGAGATGCCTCGCGAAACTTCTTTTGCTATCATGTCAACTTGCCTCAAATAGTACCGTATTTAGCTTGGATTTTAGCAGTCGCAGGGTTGAGGTTTCCTTCGCTATCTAAGACAGGGGTCTTCATAATTTCTGCAAGCGATTTTACCAGAAGCGCTACCTGTTGCAACTTACGCACATCTGCATTTTGATTTCGCTCGAATGCCTGGGATTCAAGTTCGTTAAGTCCGAGAACAGCACGAGAGTTCAAGTTATTCACCACATAGTTAAGTTCATCAATCCGTCGATGGACTCTTTCCAAAAAGTCTTTAGCAGCATCAATTTTAGCGATTTCTGTATAGACCTTGGCTTCATATTCTCGTGCTTTTGTCAAAGCTTTTTCACCTTCACCAGCAAGCATGAAGCCACCAATTGCCAAGGCTGGACCAACCATAATACCTCCAACTACAACTGTACCAACTGCCATGCCACCGCCACCAGCAGCCAGAGAACCACCTCCCAGCCATGCAAGAGTCGCATTCCAAGCTGCTGCACCGCTGAGCCCAGCGATCGCAGTGCCGGTACTTGCTGTCCCAAACAGTCCGATCAAGCCAACTGCACCTTGACCTGCCGCTACTGCTGCCCCAGCAGCTTTAAAACCACCTTTGACAAATTGTTCTGCTTCTAAAGCCGCAGCTTTGTACTCATTAATCTGCTGAATAGAAATGCCTTCTAATCCCTCCAAAAACTGCTTGTCGCTTAGAGAACCACGCTGACCAATACGCTCAATAAATTTGACAAATCGCCCAATTGTACGAATTTTGATATTTAGTTGCAGTTGACCGTACTCTTCTGCGATATTTTGAGTGCATTCCCATTCGTTTTTCAAACGATTGCAAGCACGTTCATGCTGTTCTTGAGCGCTCTTGCCCATTTTCTTTGCATCGTTCATGTCGGAAACACCTGCAATACCAGCTCCAATGCCAAGAGCGGAAGCAGCTATAGCAGCAGCACCCAAAATAATCGGGATTATAAAAATCATAAAATTTTCCTCAAAACTAATGATTCAGCAATGCTCAATGAGTCTAGTCATTAGCTACTTCAAGCTAGCTCTCTCGTCATTTTGACTCATTGCACGTAGATCGGGATATTCTACTTATAATAATCTAATTAACCATAGCTTTTATCTTACACTCATCAGTAATTATGTTAGACTTATATCAGGAATTTTCACCCCACTCCGCTATGCCGCCAGCCGACGAGCAATTTACCGAAGCCGCAAACCACTGGGACTTAGAAAACCTCTACGCAGACCTGGCCTCAGCCAAGGGAAAACGCCTCACCCCAATGGAAAAGCTTCACCTGCGGGGGCTTCTGTGCGGTCATAGTCCCGGAGAAATAGCGGAAAAACGCCAAAAGAACCCCAAGGGAGTTGAAACTGACCTATGCGCTACCTTATATAAGTACGTCAAAAGTCTGGTGGGTAAAGGCGTTGAAAAAATAGAAAATTGGAGAAATATTGCTGAATGGCTTGAGGATGCTGGATATAAAACTAAGCCATCTGCTAAATTCCCTATTCAAGACGGTTTATCTGAAAATAGTAAAGTCAATGTAACTAATATAACTTTTGAGAATAATCAAATAAAAATTGGTGTATACCTACAAATAACTGTACCGCTACCTTCAGAACTCTCCATACAAAATCTAGACATCAACGATAACAACGGTAACTAAAATTTTGCCACAATTCAACAGATTGGTAGGGTGAAGCGACTAAAATCAGGAAGGGCGATCGCCCTTACAGACTAAAGCAACAACTTCAGCGATAACATTAATATTACTATTATGCCGAATCTTTATATTATTGGTGAGCCTTACGGTTAAAGTAAAACTACAGTTTTTCGGAAATTATTACCCAATTTTTTAGAACGTTTTGAATATGTCAATGCAGATGCGCCGCCCGAATGTCCCCATTCAATCCAGACTCAGTTGCTATCCTCGCAGGACGCTTAATAATACAAAGACTGCGGACTTTATCATAATCTGGCACCGATTCCGCCTTCGAGACAACTTTAGCCGATCGTAACTTTGGTCGATTCTTGAGAAACTGTAAAACTCAAGGCTAGACAATCAACCTGATTTAGTTCGGGCTGCAATCTCCAGAAAATGCACTTGAACGGGTGCAACGCTGGGCTGAAAGTTGCGGACATTCTATTCCCGAAATCGACCTAATTTCTCTCCTATTGCTTTTGAGATAAATCGACCCTGGTTTTTTCACATAAGCCCGTGAAGCGCAGCTATCCCCTAGGGCATCGCCCAACCTCCAACCGAAGTCATCAAATAACCAATAACAAATAAAAAAACTATTGTCAACAGTGTTTTTTCGGAAATATTAAAGCTTAAATAAAAATTGCTACTGAGATTGGCGAAATATAGCACTTTGTTCCAAGTATTTGAAAATGCTAAGTTAATTAAAGATTTTATAAAAGTGACCCATAAGTCTTTACATTGTCGCTCGCAATTTTGTTATTCTATTAGTAAGTTTCATTCACTCAACTGAATTTTTGTACCCCAGTCCTACCCCTAAACAGAACGGCAGTTTCCACAATGAGAATTTTAGTCACAGGCGGTGCGGGTTTCCTCGGTTCCCACCTAATCGATCGCTTAATGGCCCAAGGACATGAGGTAGTATGCCTGGATAATTTTTACACCGGGACTAAACGCAATATCCTCAAATGGCTGGACAACCCGTATTTTGAGCTAATCCGCCACGACATCACGGAACCGATTCGGTTAGAGGTAGATCAGATTTACCATCTGGCCTGTCCCGCTTCCCCGATACACTATCAGTACAACCCTGTCAAGACTATTAAAACCAACGTCATCGGCACGATGAATATGCTGGGGCTGGCTAAACGGGTGAAAGCAAGATTCTTTCTGGCTTCCACTTCCGAAGTGTACGGAGATCCTGACGTACATCCACAAACAGAAGATTATCGCGGCAACGTTAATTGTATCGGAATTCGCAGTTGCTATGACGAAGGGAAGCGAGTAGCTGAAACCTTATCTTTTGATTACCACCGTCAAAATGGGGTAGACATTCGAGTTGTGCGAATCTTCAATACCTACGGCCCTCGGATGTTGGAAAATGACGGCAGAGTAGTGAGCAATTTTATTGCTCAAGCTTTGCGGAATCAACCGCTGACAGTATACGGCGACGGTTCCCAAACACGGAGTTTTTGCTACGTTTCTGATTTGGTGGAAGGATTTATTCGTTTGATGAATAGCGACCAAATCGGGCCGATGAATTTGGGGAATCCCGGCGAATACACTATTTTAGAACTGGCAGAAAAAATTCAAAATATGATTAATCCAGGGGCAGAAATTATCTTTAAACCGCTACCGGAAGACGATCCCAAACAGCGACAACCGGATATTACTCGTGCTAAAACTTGGTTGGGGTGGGAGCCAACTGTGCCGCTGGATCAAGGTTTAGAGTTGACTGTGAAAGATTTTCGCGATCGCATTGAGGGCAACCAAAAGTAGAGACTGAGAGAAGGGGAGACTGGGAGAGTGGGGCAGGGAAAAAATCTTCCTTATTCCCAATTCCCCATTCCCAATTCCCAATTCCCGATTGCCATCTGATTTTTTTACTAACTTTGAGGACATTTGTATGCACGTTTGCGTCATCGGTACAGGATACGTTGGTTTAGTCACCGGCACTTGCTTGGCCCACATCGGCCACCACGTGATTTGCGTAGACAACAACGAAGAAAAAGTTAAATTAATGAAGTCGGGACACTCGCCAATTTTTGAGCCCGGACTGTCTGAATTAATGTCTTCTGCATCTGAATCTGGCAATCTAGAATTTACTTCTGATTTAGCAGCCGGAGTGGCTCACGGGGACATTTTGTTTATTGCCGTGGGGACGCCTCCTTTGCCTACTGGGGAAAGCGATACTCGCTACGTGGAAGCGGTTGCTCGCGGAATTGGAGCTCACCTCGAGGGCGATTACAAAGTCATTGTCAATAAATCTACGGTGCCCATCGGTTCCGGGGACTGGGTGCGGAGGATTGTTCTCGACGGTTTGGCGGAACGTCAAAAAGCTCACACCAATGATATGGCTACGGGTGAGGAAGTAGCCGCAAAAAAAGGTGTGGTATTTGATGTAGTTAGCAACCCGGAGTTTTTGCGCGAGGGCTGTGCTGTTTTCGATACTTTTAATCCCGATCGCATTGTTCTCGGCAGCAACTCTCGGCGGGCTATGGATATGATGCTACAGTTATACCGGCCGATTGTCGATCGCAAGTTTGCAGAAAATCCGTCTTTGCCGGAGGTTCCTGTGGTGATGACTGATATCAGTTCAGCGGAGATGATTAAGTACGCAGCTAATGCTTTTTTGGCTACGAAGATTAGCTTTATTAATGAAGTTGCTAATATTTGCGATCGCGTCGGTGCAGATATTACCCAAATATCGAAAGGTATCGGTTTAGATTCGCGGATTGGTAGCAAGTTTCTGCAAGCTGGCATTGGTTGGGGCGGTTCTTGTTTCCCGAAAGATGTCTCAGCTTTAGTTCATACTGCCGAGGATTACGGTTACGAGGCGCATTTGCTGAAAGCGGCAGTGGAAGTAAACGAACGCCAGCGGTTGATTGCTATTGAAAAGTTGCAGCAAGTTTTGAAGATTCTCAAAGGAAAAACTGTCGGACTTTTGGGTTTGACTTTCAAGCCGGATACTGACGATTTGCGGGATGCTCCAGCGCTGAATTTAATCGACAATTTGAATCGGTTGGGAGCGAAAGTTAAAGCTTACGATCCGATTGTTTCTCAAACAGGGATGCGTCACGGTTTGTCGGGAGTTTTGGTAGAAACCGATCCGGAAAGACTGGCCGACGGTTGCGATGCTTTGGTGTTGGTGACTGACTGGGAACAGTTCCGCACTTTAGATTACGAGAAAATGGCGAAGTTGATGAATCATCCGGTGATGATTGATGGCCGCAATTTCTTAGACAAGAAGGCTTTAGAAGCTGCTGGTTTCCAATATTTGGGTATTGGAAGGTAAAGAAAAGTTTTGAGTAAAATCTCTATTTCGTAGGGTGCGCCTCGCGCACCTTACATTTATCTTGCTGGTGGCCAACAATCGCGGGTTTACTCGCCCCGACTGCTTTAAAAATTCTCCATCAAGGCTTTTTCTTGGGCGTAAACATCTCGTAGCTGTTGCAGTGCTGAGGCAGAAATTACCGATTTAACTGTAGCTACTAATTTGCCCCACTCAAGCAAGCTGTCAACTGAAACAGCGGCTTTGAAGTTATACGTATAGAATTTAGTCCAAAATTCTGGTGCTTGTGTGCGTTTCCAGCGTTTGTACCATCCGACAAAATCTTGAGCGCAGGGCCGTTTTACTTCTAAGATTGGGGGGAAATCGGCGTAGCTGACAAACCTGCTGATTCCTTGGGCGTGAACGTATACCATGCAGTGGCAGCATTCGATCCGGTATATCTGTTCGGCTGATATGTTGAATAAGAGTGCCACTGTTTCTTCGGTGACAAATCTCGATCGCGGATTGACGATCGACGATTTGTGAATAATTTTTGATGCGCCGATCGCTGACGATCTTAGCTGATTTTCTGATATCATTGTAGTTGCATCTGGTGGTGGTAGCTAAATCTATCTCTGCTAAGTGCGATCGACAGAAATTATCTGTCGGGATTAATTTTAACTGGCGATCGTCTTTAGTTTGCAGACCGGGGGCGATCGCTTTTTGATATATTATACTAAATCCAAAATTTTGTAAATAGTGAATATGAGCAAAGGCTTAGTCAGATTGCGGGTTCGAGAGTTGGCTGCCGAGAAGGGATGGACGCTCAAGGAAGTTGCGGAGCGATCGGGCGTGGGCTACAGTACGATTAGCAATTATGCCCGTTCTCAGGGGATGGCAATGGTTGACTTTGCAGCAGTCCACAAGCTGGCTCGAACTTTTGATGTGATGATTGAGGATTTCGTGGTAATCCTCGAAAAATAGTGGAAAGTTTTGCCTAAATTCAATGTTTGAGCGATCGACCAAAGGCAGATGCGAACAAATTCTTTAACCTACAATACTAATTCAAAGATGCCATCAACCGAGCCTCCCAAAGACTCCCCCAAACCATGCCCAAGCCAAAAAAGACCCCCGCCAAAACCTACACTGAAATCAACCTCAGCGATCCTCAATATTACTTCAACCGAGAACAAAGCTGGCTAGAATTCAACAACCGGGTGCTCCACGAAGCCCTCGACCCCCGCACGCCCCTCCTAGAAAGGCTCAAATTTCTCGCTATTTTTAGCTCCAACCTAGACGAATATTTTATGGTGCGCGTGGGCGCCCTCAAACAGCAAGTACACGCAAAAGTCAGCAAATTGACCTCCGACGGCAGCACGCCTCAACAACAGCTAGATGCCATTAACAAGCGGCTTTTGCCGATGGTTACTCAGCAGCACTCGTATTTTGAGCAAACCCTGCGGCCGAAACTAGCAGCAAGCGAAATCTACATTCTCGACTACATTGACCTCAATCAAGAACAGCGCAATTACTTGCACCGCTACTTCAAAGAACAAGTCTTTCCCGTACTCACTCCCCTAGCAGTTGACCCCAGCCACCCATTCCCCTACCTTTCCAATCTCAGCCTCAATTTAGCAGTAGTAGTCAGAGACCCCGACACGCGGGAAGAATTATTTGCCCGCGTCAAAGTACCGCAGGTTTTGCCGAGGTTTTTGCCGCTGCCGGGGGATTTGCAGTGGCAGCAGAGGGGCAAATCTCCTGTTTGGACTGGCGTGCCCCTAGAACAGGTGATTGCCCACAATTTAGAAGCTTTGTTTCCGGGGATGGACGTTGAGGAATATCACCCGTTCCGCATTACTCGCAATTCCGATTTGACGGTGGAGGAAGATGAGGCAGAGGATTTGCTGCTGGCAATAGAACAGGAGCTCCGCAAGCGCCGGTTTGGAGGTTCTGCGGTGCGGATGGAAATTCAAGCGATTATGCCGCCTGCGCTGCGAGATATGCTAATGGAAGAGCTGGATCTCGGTGAGCAAGATGTTTACGTCGTAGAGGGGCTGCTAGGCCTCAAGGATTTGATGTCTTTTGTGGGGTTGCCGGTGCCGGAACTGAAAGACCCGCCTTGGACTCCGGTTGTGCCGCCGCGCTTGCGGAACTCGGAATCGGCAAGGATTTTAGACAAATCGAGGTTGGATGCTGAAGATGGTGAGGATATTTTCACGACCATCCGGCAGGGGGATTTGATGTTGCACCATCCCTATCACTCGTTTGCGGCGACGGTACAGCGGTTTATTACTGAGGCGGCCAACGATCGCTCCGTGTTAGCGATTAAGATGACTTTATACCGCACTTCTGGAGATTCGCCGATCGTCAGCGCCTTAATTCAAGCAGCGGAAAACGGCAAGCAGGTAGCCGTTTTAGTAGAGCTCAAAGCTAGGTTTGACGAAGAAAATAATATTAATTGGGCTCGCAAGTTAGAACAAGCTGGAGTCCACGTAGTTTACGGTTTGGTGGGACTCAAAACCCACACCAAAATTGTGATGGTAGTGCGTCGCGAGGACGGGTACATCCGCCGCTACGTCCACATCGGCACCGGTAATTACAATCCCAAAACAGCCGGACTGTATACCGATGTGGGTTTGTTGAGTTGTCGCGAGGATTTGGGATCGGATTTGGCGGATTTGTTTAATTATTTGACTGGTTATTCGCGGCAGGTATCTTATCGCAAATTATTGGTGGCACCTGTCAATATGCGCGATCGATTTTTAGCTTTAATCCGCCGCGAAGCCGAATTCTGTCGCTTGCAAGCCGAAGGCAGCACCGGTAGCTGCGGCCGCATTGTCGCTAAAATGAACGCTTTAGTTGACCCTCAAATCATTGTTGCTTTGTACGAAGCTTCGCAAGCGGGAGTTAAAATTGATTTGATTATCCGGGGGATTTGCTGTTTGCGTCCCGGCGTTGAGGGTGTTAGCGAAAATATCCGAGTTATCAGTATTATCGGTCGCTTTTTAGAGCATTCTCGGATGTTTTATTTTTTCAACGGTGGCAACGAAGAGGTGTATATTGGTTCTGCTGACTGGATGCAGCGCAATCTCACCAGACGGGTTGAGGCCATAGTTCAGGTGGAAGACCCGACAATTGCCATGGAATTGCAAGAAATTTTGGGAGTAATGCTGGCTGACAACCGCCAAGCTTGGGATTTGCAGTCTGGGGGAAACTACTCTCAGCGGCGGCCGCCTGCTAATTGCCCAGAAGTGAGTTCTCAGCAAATTTTGATGGATATGGTGATGAATTAGTCAGTAGTCAGTTGTCAGTTGTCAAATTTGCAGTTAGCAGTGGTCGGTTCTTGTTAGCTATTAAGCTGTAGTGCATTTAATTTTCACTTTTTGGGCGGGCAAGATGCCCACCCCACCAGATTTTTACTAACATAACTATCCAAATTAAATGCCCGACAACTAATGACCACTGACCACTGACAACTACTGACTAATGACTACTGACTAATGACTACTTAACTGTTAAAAGTACGCTTAAATTCTTCTAAGAGATCGTCAATTTCTTCGATCGCCTGACTCACATCTATTCTCAGGGCTCCCAAGTCCGATCGATCTAACAGCCGCACGAGGGATTCCCGCTTGCTCTCGATCTGTGCTACGCGCTCTTTGATTGTTTGTGCATCCATGGTTTTTTGCCTTTGCTACTATTAACAAAAATATTTGACATTCCCCCCTGCGAACAGACGGAGATTCTTAATCCACCGACATACCTTTATGGGCAAATCCTTCACTGTTTTTATATGAGAAGTGATGAACGTGCTCAGGATTTTTGGGTCTGTGTTATAGTTTGATTGTACATCAAAACTTCCCCCAAACTTCAGCCAAATTTTAGCGCAAAAAAGGCGGACGTTTGGTATCTGCGGGTTTATTTTTCATCATTCCAGCTAAAAATCGCTTCAGGGCCTTCTCCCGGTTTTTCATAAAAGCAGCCCAAAATCCCGGTTGGTATTCATCCATTGTCTTGGCTAGGGCCCAGACATCGATCGCTAAGATATTATAAAGCCTTTCATCTTCGCGTTTGAGCGAGTTAATCTGCTCCAAAACCGCCTTGTTTGCTCCAGCAGTTTGTTTGTCTTCGTCTTTAATCATGTCCGAAAAATGGTTGAAAGGGCAAGAGTGTCGATCGCGATCGCCACTCTGTATACTTTGATGATACTGCCGATCTCGATTGCCTTCTGGAACCAACGCCGCGCAATTAACACGGATATTTACCGATGGCGTGCCCGGGCGAGTCCGGCAGGATAAGCTTCTGAACCTAGAGACAAGACTGTGGATGCACACCGCTCCCGCGCTCATAGATGCTAGCAGTTTTTGCAGGTCTTTTGGCAAAAAAACTAAATTTATTCAAGACTTTTTGACAGATAATAATTAAAGTATATTATTTCTGTCCGACTACTTACCTCATTAATATGTTACGCAAAATTTCTTTAGCAAACCTAGCCTTAGTTGTTGGCGGTATTATAGCAGCAGTCGGGTTCGGAGCCTACTTCACAGACAGACCTACCCTGAACCTAGCCGGTTTTTTTTATGGAATTCCGCTGTTGCTGGGAGGTTTGGCCCTGAAAGCGGCCGAACTCGAACCGGTGGAGTTCACCGAACCTACCTCTGCTGAAGTTCTTCTCCTGCGAGAAAGTCAGGCCACCGATACTCAAAACCAAGTCCGCAAAGATATCACCCGATTTCGCTACGGCCAACCAGCGCACTTAGATGATGCTTTGGAGCGCTTGGGCCTGGCCCCGACAGACGAGGAACGACCACTCCTGCAAGGGTTGCGGGAAGTTAATGTTGACGGTGCTTATGGGTTAATTTTAGAGTTTTATTCGCCGCTAATGCCGCTCGACCTCTGGGAAGAAAAGCAAGACAAAATAGCTACTTTTTTTGGACCAGGTTTGCGCGCACAAGTGAGTCAAAAGGCTGGTGACAAAATTGAATTGGCTCTAATTAAAAATACTCAAGCTTAAAGTAGTCTTAAGTTTTGAGTGCGTGAATTTTGAAGTCATCAATTAAACATTAATTCTGCATCAGCTTAGATACTGATTTTAGCGGCAGCTTGAAACCTGTCGCTATCAACACAAACTCAATCCGCAATTGGGCGATCGCCCAAATTAGATTTTCCTTAATTACAATAATAGTTGATAACCGATCGGCAATCTTAAATCAGGAGAAGCAAAAATGGTTTCGTCCGAGAGTAGGATAGGTATTATGGGCGCCAGATCATCAGGGTTTGTCAGTTGCAGTTAAACAAGCGTCGAAGTCGATGATACCAGTCTCAGTTGCAAATAATCCTGGCTCAGTCTTGAGTAGGATAAATGAGCAGGTTAAATCCGCCAAACTAAATTATTGACAACAATCTATAGGGAAAACAGGGATACGCCTATGTCAGAGAACAGAGTTTCCATCACCGCCAAAGTACCTTTAACTGCTCAACAGCAGTGGGAAACTTTCATGGCCGATCACTGCGGACGTTGGCAAGGGGTATTGGTTAGATATGATGCCGCAGGGCAGGTTCTCGATATTCTTGATTCTGTACGGAGTTTCATTCCTTCTGACGATCGGCAAACTGTCACCCATTCCCTCGACTTCAGGAGTCGGATGACAGAAACAGTAACGCAGAAACAATGGGTTTTGACCTTGGGCACTCCGCTGATTATCCATCCGGTCGATCCAGAGGCTTATCTGCTTTTTAATCCCCATTCTTCTGACACAATGGTTGGGCACGATCGAACAGGTTCAAGATTCTATTTTGAGCCTTACCTCTTGGCATCAGGAAAAAGAACAAGTGTGGTGGTGATGTACTACAAAGACGCCGCCAATATCTCTCAGCCTCACCTGTTTTCATTGTTTAGAGAGAGCAAGGAAGAGGTAGCGGAACCTTGGTGGTCCCAACAAACTCACTGCAGGATCGATCGAGTCAACGGCCTCAAGCTTCCTGCTCAAACCACAGGCGGAACCTATGTTTCATTGGATGAGATGGCTCAACTGCCAGTTCCTCCTCAACCGAGTGAAATACAAGGCGATTTTCTACACATCCAATTTCCAGATGCAATAGAGGTTGTTCTTTCGAGCGATCGATTTAAGACTCCATATTATGCCTCCATGCGTTGGACACCAGATACTCAAAACACCCCCCGAAGCTGTACTTTAATCTACGAACAACCGGATCAAAAGGCTGATGTATTCGCCATTTAACAGGCTCAAATTTCAACTTCTGGATGAATGAGCTGGTATCCTTCTGCTTTAAGCTTCTGATTCGAGATGCGCCGATTATTCGATCGCTCGGTTGTATCTGACCCATCCCATTCCACTTCAGGTAATTCGTAGCGCTCGCACAGTTGTTTAAACAATTCACGAGCAGTAATTGGAACATCATTCACTAGGTTATAAACTCCTTGTAATTGACGAGCGAGCGCCAACTCACTTGCTGATACAATGTCGTCCAGATGAATCCAGTTCGTGAAATGATTGCCTGTGCCTGGGCGAGTTGTGCCTGCAAGCTTACTTAACCGTTTCTTGAACTCGCGATCGGGTCCATAAATGGCTGCTAGGCGAAAGATACATACTTTCAAATCTTGGCTGGATGCTGACAGCAAAACTTGCTCTGTCTCATGTAAAATCTCTCCATGTCTGTTAGCTGGTGCCACAGGTGAAAGTTCACTCACCCAGGCTCCATTACTATTGCCATACACCGCCGAACTACTGGTATATATGAGTTGTTTTATGTTGGGGAAATGCTTCAAGGCAAGAACAAGGTTGTTGGCCGTATGCAGGTATGTCTCCTCGTACATATCGGAATCTACTTGGTGGTTTGCTGTAGGAGCGAGACTCAGGAAGACCACATCTTGATTTTGCAGGATCGTGTGTAATGTCTCTTCATCGCAGCGCTTCAGGACGATCGCCTCGTTGGCAACTTTCTGTAACTCCCCAATCCGGTCTTGCGTTGTCGTCGTTGCAGTAATTACCAGACCCAGGTTCCGCCAATGCTGGGCAACGGCACTTCCCACATAGCCACAACCAATAATTATAGCGTTCATCCGTTTTTTCAACTTCTGATATAGAAGGCTCTAGATTGCATCCAAGATAACAATATATCAAAGTTACAAAACTTTAGGCACTGTTTTATTGGATTTGCCTTCTGGGCATTTCCTGCTACTTTTTCTCCATATCATCCCTCTATTAGGGAACGCCGAGTTAATCAGCATTAACAAACAACCGGGAACGAGTAATAAAACGCTCTCCATCCGGCCCTTCCAGGGAAAAATCGCTGCCTCCGGGTTCCGATGCCACGTCTATAATTAACTGCGTGTGCTGCCAATATTTGTATTGCTGCGCTGCAATATAAAAGGGACAACCCCCTATTTCCCCCAGCAATACGTCACCATCACCGATTATCAATTCGCCATTGGGAAAGCACATGGGGGAACTACCGTCGCAGCAGCCGCCGGATTGGTGAAACATCAATTCGCCGTGTTGAGTTTTGAGATAGTTGATTAATTTTAAAGCCGCTTCTGTTGCGGTGACTTTTGCATTTTCCATTGCAGTCTGTTTAGAACAATGTCTAGTTATTATTATGAGTTTGTAGTAAGCTGTGGGGCATCTAAATTGTATTTTTGGGCGGGCGGGACACCCCACAAGCAGAAAATTCACTCTTGGTGGAACAGGCATCTTGCCTGTTCCTGACACAATTTAATAGTTGAAGGACTTTAGTCCTCACTACAAACCAAGGAGTGAAAACTTTAGAAAAAACCTAAAGCTTTCGGGCTGTAACTTACCAACAAATTCTTAGTTTGCTGGTAGTGATCTAACATCATTTTGTGATTTTCGCGACCGATACCAGATGATTTGTAGCCGCCGAATGCTGCGTGCGCCGGATAGAGGTGATAGCAGTTTGTCCACACGCGGCCTGCTTGAACGGCGCGACCCATGCGGTAGGCGGTGTTGATGTCGCGTGTCCAAACTCCTGCACCTAAACCGTAGAGAGTATCGTTGGCAATTTCTAATGCTTCGGCTTCGTCTTTGAAGGTGGTGACTGCTAATACTGGGCCGAAGATTTCTTCTTGGAAAATTCGCATTTTGTTGTTTCCTTTGAAGACTGTTGGCTGGAAATAATAGCCGTCTTGCAAGTCGCCGGATAAGATGTTTCTTTCGCCACCAATTAGACATTCTGCGCCTTCGGCGTGACCGATTTTGACGTATTCGGCGATTTTTTCCATCTGGTTGATGGAGACTTGCGCGCCGAGGGCGGTTGTCGGATCTAAGGGGTTGTCTTGTTTTATTTGACGGATGCGATCGATCGCCCTTTCCATGAATTGATCGTAGATTGACTCCTGAATTAAGGCGCGGGAGGGACAGGTACACACTTCGCCTTGATTGAAGGCAAACATGACTAATCCTTCGACTGCTTTGTCGAGAAATTCGTCGTCTTGGGCGCAGATACAGCAGATTCCAGGTTTATGAAGTACAGTAACAGCAGCTTGTAAACCAGTTTTTAAAGTGCTTAGGATTGACCAA